>RGUK01000192.1 GCA_010027825.1 bacterium | reverse complement strand
CTAAGGTTACTGCCATGCCGCCCCCCGTTTGTCGGGTGGTTGAGGTTGTCTCTGAGGGGGTGATGGTGAGCGTGAGGGGAGATGAGGCAATCTCTTTTCCCTGGTGGTGTACGCGTGCTGGCCCCACCGTGATAGTCCCTGGATTGGTAGCCATGACGGTGAATGCGTACGTTATCGTTGAAGAGAAGGAGCCATTAATCATGTTGATACTGTTGCCGCGCTGCTGGCCCAGCAGCTGCAGTTGGTCTAAACCGCTGATTGCTACGTTCCCGGTATTGCGATCACCGCCTTCCACTACAGCGATTATCCGGAAGGGTTTGTGTGCCGGAATACTTGTTTGTCGGTCCTGCGTTTCCAGCGTGATCGAAAAAGGGTAAAGCGGTGATGAGGAAAAGAGTGCTAGAAGAAGAACTAAAAACATACTCATATCCTCGCATTACCAAGGCTTTTGGCCCGGCTGTGGTTGTTGTGGCTGCCCATTTGTGAGTTGGTGCATCAGGAGTGCCTTTTGTTTCTTCGATTCATCAGCCTGTAAGTTTTCTAGGATAGCTCGCATGCGCTGCATCTGTCTGGTTTCTTGTGTTTTATCGCCTGCTTGGCTAGGTTGAGCAGGATCTTGTTTATTGGTGCCCTCAGATTCTTCTGTGGAGGCTGCATGCTGCTTCCTATCTTGCTTGCCTTGCTCATTGTGTTCGGCGTTTTGGTCTTTCGCTTCGTCTTGGTCCCCGTGGGTATCTGGCTGAGCGGTTTCTTGCGCGCCTTGTTCTCTGTCGTTTTGTGGTTTATCTTGGCTACCTTGCTCTGTGTTTTGATCTACTTTTTGGTCGTCCTGTGATCGATCGGTTTGTTGATCAGGCTTGTTTTGTTGGCTTTGGTTACTCTCAGGTGATTGGTTTTTGTTGCCATGTTTTTCCTGATCCCTTTTCTCTTTTGGCTTTTGCTCCTTTTGGTCAGCTTTATTGTCCCGCTCCTGCTGATCGTCCTTTTTTTCCCGCTTGTTATTCTCTTTTTCGTTTTTTTCTTGATTCCGCTTTTGTTCCTGTTTCTTCTTAGTAAGCTCTTCCAGTATTTTTTCTGCTAGGGTGCGATTTTTAGTCGTTTTTTCGTCCTGCGCGGCCTTGGCATACCAGGTTATTGCTTCTTGTAGGGCTTTGGTTGCTTTATCCAACACAAGGGGGTCAACTGGCACTTCCGGCTGCTGCCAATTGTCGGGCAAGAGGTGTAATCCATACTGCTCATGGCTTTTTGCCGCATTAAAGAGCGCTTGTTTTGCAATCGTGTCGTTGCCTTCTGCGTGCTGGTAAGCGCGCTGAAAATTCTCAGCTGCACTTTGGTAGACGCTTTGTTTGTACTGTGCAACGCCTAAATTGTAGTTGATTAATGGGTCGTTGGGATGCTGTGCCTGCTTTTTGAGCAGCGCCTGAATATCGTGATTTGCCGACAGGGACGAACTTAACAAAAGCATGAAGGAAAATAAGATTTTCATAGGAGCCACTCCAGCGCGAGCAGTATCCAGGCCGCGCCAAGCAGCCACGGATATTGGTCATGGTAGTGTTCAAGGCGGCGGTCTTCGTATTGCTCTTTTTCGTGCTGCTGTACAAAGGATACTATGTGTGCCAGGTCAGTGTCCTCGTAACTTGCGCGCTGATACGCGCCGTGCAGTGCACGGGTGATTTCTTGTAGTTTTGCTTCGTTGAGTTTGGAAAGGGCGATGTTGCCATTCTCATCAGTTTCATGGCCAATTTGTTTGCCCAGAGCGTTGAGCTTAGGGATGGGTGCTCCTTCCGGCGTGCCAATGCCAAGCGCAAAGAGCGAGAGTCCAGCGGCAGCAGCCTCTTTTTGTACCAGGGCAAAGTTGGTTGAAAAGTCTTCGCCATCGGTGAGCAGCAGCGCGAGTTTATTCTTGCGCTCGCCTGCTTGTTTGAATGTATCAAGTGCTTTGTGCAGCGCTTGGTCAATAGCGGTAGTGCCTGAGGATATGCTTTCCGCATCAACGTTTTCCAAAAACATCAGAAAGGCAGCGTGATCAGCCGTCATGGGACACTGCAAAAATGCCGACCCTGAAAATAGAATAAGGCCGACCCGTTCACAGGTGAGGCGTTGGAGCAAGTTACGTATTTTGAGCTTGGCAAAGGTCAACCGGTCAGGTTTTAGGTCTTTAGCGCGCATACTGCCCGAGACATCGAGCAGCACCAGCACATCGCGCCCCTCCTGGAGGATAGTTTCTTCCTGCTTGTCCCATTGGGGGCGCAACAAGGCGCCAAAAACTAGCACAAGCGCTGCGACCATCAGCACCGCTTTAGCAACGCTTCGTCTGCTGCTCAGCAGGCGTAGGAGAAAGTGGTGCTTTTTTGCAAGCATGCTATAGCCCTTTGCTGCTTTGTAAGCACGGAAAATCACCAAGCCCCCCGCCATTAAGAAGAGGGGGAGCCAAACAGCGTGATGTAAGCCAGCCCAATGAACGCTGTTCATGCTATGCCTCGCCAGACCGTTAATCGCAGAAGTAGCTCTGCGAAAAAGAGCGCCATAAAGAACCAAATAAATTGCTCAAACGCTTCGTAGAATGTGTGGAACAGCGTAGTCTGCATATCCGTTTTTTCCAAGCGGTTGATGGTATCGTAAATAGCACGCATTTCTTGGGGGTTGTGTGCCAGGAAAAAAGCGCCGCCAGTTTTATCTGCAATTTCTTGTAGCAGTGCCTTGTTTACGCGCGTTTGCCCCGATTGCAGACCCAAGAAGGGATGCATTAAATAGCCGCCAGCATCGTTACCTATGCCAACCGTGTAGACCTTGATGCCATATTCTTTCGCTAAAGCTATGGCCATTTCAGGGGCTACCTTTTCTCCCGGCGTTGGCTCGCCATCCGTCAGCAAAATAACCACCTTGCTTTTTGCCGCAGATGTTTTGAGCCTATTGACTGCAGTTGCAAGGCCCGTGCCCAGTGCGGTCGCTTGTGGGTCGATAACGCCAATGAAAAGGCTGCCAACGAGTTCTTTCAAAATTGCTTTGTCCAAGGTAACAGGGCAGCGTGAAAGAGCGTCTTTGGCGAAAATCACCAGCCCGATCGGGTCGTTGGCCCGTTTCTCAATGAAGCGAATGGCTTCTTTTTTTGCAACCTGGATACGGGTTTGGCGATCGTGCGGGTCATCAAAGAGCTCCATGCTGCCAGAGACGTCGAGTGCGATGACGATGTCGATTCCCTGAATGCGTACTTGGGACCGTTCATCTGCCCACTGAGGTCTGGCCGCAAGCAGGGCCAGGAGCGCAAGCGCTGCCAGACGAAGCGCGAACAAAGCGCGCTTAATCAATGCAGAACTTCCTGCCTTGCGTATTGCTAGGATCTGCGTGGCTGGATAGGTATACCAAGTTTTGCGCATCAGAAGCAGCTTTATGAATCCGCACATGGCAAGCGTGCCCAGGAGCAGGTAAAGTACCCATGGATAAGCAAGGTGAAGCAGCATAAGGATGTGACCTCCTTGAGCAGTTGCAGTTAATGCGGCTGATGGGCAAGTAGCGCCTGGAATTGGTCGTGCGTGCGCTGCACAAAGGCTTCACGAGGCTCGTCGACCATTCGCACCAGCGGCTCTCCCACTGTTATTTTAATCGTCTTGACTGAAGAATCAATCAGAAATCCGTGCTTGGAGAGGATGCGGTGCACATCTTGAGCTACGACAGGCACAATCGGTCTGCCCGTTGTCTCTGCTGCAAGGGCAAAGCCCGGTTTGAAGCGTTGCAAGGTACCATCAGCAGAGCGTGTTCCTTCGGGGAAAATAAGCATATGAGCCCGGTAGCTTTCTGCTTTTTCTACAAACTGCTTCAGACTTTTGACGGCACTTGTTGCACGACTGCGCTCTACCGCGATGTGCATGCGCTTTAAGATGGTTCCACCAAAAGGGATAGCTGTGTAACTTGCCTTGCTGAACCACGTGAAGGGGCTGCCATCAAGTAACGCTTCCAGGACTGGAATGTCGAGTGCCGATGTGTGATTCA
>RGUK01000191.1 GCA_010027825.1 bacterium | reverse complement strand
AAACATCGGCAACCTTCAGTTCACGGCGGCCTCTATCGCCAGCATCAACGCGGGCGTAGCGGTAATCACCAATCTGACGGCGACCGGGGCGTCTATTGCCTCTGCCAATGTCGGAACTGCGGTCATTATCGCTGCAACGGTAACGGGCGCGTCTATTGCCTCCGCAAACATCGGAACAGCGGTCATCACCGCAGCGACGGTTACTGGCGCTTCCATTGCGTCGGCAAACGCGGGAACGGCTGTTATCACGGCCTTGACGGTTACAGGCGCATCAGTCGCTTCCGCTAACTTTGGCAATGTCGTCACGACCACAGAGCGCGTGACTAACCTATCCGTGACCAATGCCTCGGTCGCCTCCATCAACGCAGCGGTCGCGCTGATTACAACGGGGACGGTCACTAACCTCACCAGCACAGGGGCGTCTATTGCTTCGGCCAATGTTGGGGTAGGCGTTATTACCGCGCTGACGGCTACGGGAGCCTCTGTCGCCTCGGCTAACGTCGGCACGGCGGTGGTCACGGGTCTGACGGTCACCAACGCATCCATCGCCTCGCTGAACGCAGGGACGGCGACGGTGACGACCGGCAACCTCACCTTCTCGTCCACCGCCCAGCGCATCACGGGCGATATGTCCAATGCGACGTTTAGCAATCGGTTGGCGTTTCAAAGCAGCACGACGAATGGCAATACAACCGAACAAACTCGTCTTTGATGTCGGTTGGCGTTGGGCCAACTGAAATGCAGTTGCAATCCGCCATTCGCGGCACCGGCACCTACCTGCCGATGACCTTCTATACCGGCGGCAGCGAGCGTATGCGGCTGGATACGTCGGGGAATCTGCTTCTTGGCACGGCGACTGGACCTGCTGGAAGCCGACTCACTATTGTGGGCGGCGGCACACAGTTAAGCGGCGGCACTACCGCGCAAGAAGGCGTGCGTATACAGCGTGCGACGGGATACGCGACTTTTACCGGCATTAATAACGATAACAACGCCTACAACGGCTTGCAGTTTTTTACGAGCGCAAGCGCGGCGGTTACGATTGACACCTCCGGCAACGTCGGGATCGGCGGGACGGCGAATGCGTTTTCAAAACTTGGTATTACAGGAACGCTTCCAACGTCATCAAATACAACCATTGGTGTTTATGTTGTTGGAACTATACCAAGCGGCACAACAACTGTGGCTTATAGTGTTTTAAGTAGAGTCGGAACTGCTGCCGCGTCATTTACTTTAAGTAGTTTGAAGCATTTCCAAGCGGAACAAGCAACCTTTGGCGCAGGGTCAACCGTAACAAATCAATACGGTTTTCTCGCTGAATCCACCCTCACCGGAGCCACCAACAACTACGGCTTCTACAGCAACATCGCCTCTGCCGCTAACCGCTGGAACTTCTATGCAGCGGGGACGGCGCAGAATTATTTTGCGGGCGATACTGGGGTAGGAACGACTCCGCTTGCAAATGTGCGACTTGGCGTTTTGTCAGCCGGTACCACAAGCGGCACCTACGCAATCCTTGCACGGAATTCTAGCAGCACAGACTTGTTTTCTGTAAGAAGCGACGGATTATTTCAGACGGGAACTAATACAGAATCTCCAGCCAACAAAACTACGGCAACTGCTGCAAATGTTGTTGTTGATACGGGAACAGGCGCGCTTCAGCGGTCTACATCATCTCTGCGTTACAAAACCAATGTGGTTGATGCCACGCACGGTCTTGCTGACGTACTCAAACTTCGCAGCGTTACCTACAAGGGTAAGAATGACGGCGATAAGGTATTCGGCGGTTTGATTGCCGAAGAAGTCCACGACGCAGGGCTGACGGAGTTTGTGGCCTACGACAAGGAAGGCCGACCGGACGCGCTGCACTACGGCAACATGGTGGCGCTGCTTGTGAAAGCCGACGAGCAGCGGCGCGTGGCCGTTGTTGGTCAAAATCAAAGAACAGGCAACATTGCAAGTTGATAATAAAACAGAATTAAACCAATGATGTTTTACTCGTACATTCATTTCACTCCAGATTTAACGCCTTTTTACGTTGGAAAAGGGCATGGCCCGCGATGGGCTGCGCTTTCCCCAAAACACAGAAATTTTCTTCACGCAAAATTAGTAAGAAAGTACGGTCAAGAAAACATTTTAAAAACCAAAATTGATTGTTCAAGTGAAGAAATTGCTTTTGAACTTGAAAAAGGTTTGATTAAATGTTTTAAAAGAAACGGCATAAAACTTACCAATTTAACGGATGGCGGCGAAGGCATGTATGGTCATGCCCCAACACCAGAAACACGCAAAAAATTAAGCGATGCTTTAAAGGGAAAACCGAAAACAGAAGAACACAAAATAAAAGTCGGTATTGCTAATAAAGGAAAAGTAAGATCGCTTGAACATAAGGCTGCTGTTTCTAAAGCGCAAAAAGGCAGAAAAGCGACTTTTGAAGCCAGAATGAAAATTAGTTTGGGAAACAAAGGTAAAGAAAAACCTAAAGTGATTTGTCCGCATTGCCAAAAAATTGGCGGAATAAGCACAATGCGGCGGTGGCATTTTGATAATTGTAAGGAGCAGAGCAATGGCTAACTGGAAAATTGAAAGCATGGTAGTGAAGCCGGTAGACGGTTCGCACACCGACGTTGTGGTGACGGCGGCATGGCGCTGCACGGCGGTAGATGGCGAACACAGCGCGTCCAACTACGGCAGCATGGGCTTTGCCTCACCAAGCGGCGACTTTATCGCCTACCCCGATCTTACCGAAGCCGATGTGCTGGGCTGGATTTGGGCGAACGGCGTGGACAAGGCCGAGGTAGAGGCGAACGTGGCGCGGGAACTGGATGCCAAAGTAAACCCGCCGACGGTGGCGAAGCCGTTGCCGTGGGCGTGAACACCGCGTTTCTCATCATCTTCTTCCTGCTCCAGATCGCAGACATCTGGACGACGGATCGTGCGCTGAAACTCGGCAAGCGCGAGGCCAACCCCTTGCTCAACTGGCTCTTTCAGCGTTTCGATCCGGTAGGGACGATGGTGGTGATGAAGGTCGCGGCGACATGGCTGCTTTGGTACGCAGACCTATACTTCGTCACGGCAGCGTGCTGTGCGCTTTATGTCTGGGTGGTAGTCAATAACTGGCAAGTGCTTGAGGGCAAGAAATGACGACTGTGCAAGAACTGGAGGTTACCGTGACAAGTCATATTGACGTTTGCGCGGTGCGCTACGAGGCCATCCACGCCCGCCTTAAACGCCTTGAGGGGCTAGTCCTAAAGGTCGGCGGTGCGATCATCCTTGTGCTGCTGACGGCCCTTGGCAGCATGGCCGTGATGCTGATGGACGCAATGAAGTGAGCAAGTCAGGCTTCAGCATGGAAAAGGTCGTGGATATGCTATTCCCCGTCCTCCTTGCTGCCGTGGGCTGGCTTCTCTCGGAGATTACCTCGTTCCAGAACCGGCTGATCGCGATTGAGTCCAAAATACCTATCCTCATCACCGAGGATGGCGTACCGACCGACAGCCCGTTGAGCGCGGCAAAGCGACAAGAACTGAAAGACGACATCATGGAGGACATCCATGACCTGCAGGTGCGCGTCAAACTGATGGAAGAACGCGGCAAATGATCCCTGCTGCGCTGCTGCCTATTGTCCAACCATTGCTCGCCAACGGGCTTAACCTTGTTGCGAACGCCGTGATGGCAAAGGGCAAGAAGGTGGTAGAGGACAAGTTGGGCGTGGAACTCAAACCCGATATGTCCAGCGAGGATTTAGCCAAAATCCAGATCGCGCAGATGGAGCATGAAGAAGAACTCATGCGGCTGCGCTTGGAGGAGGACAAGTTAGACCTCGCAGAACTGGAGATGCGTCTAAAGGATGTGGATAGCGCCAGAGACCGCGAGGTGTCTATCGCTACGAGCAAGGACGCTCCGCTGCTTAATAAAGTAATCACGCCTATCCTTGCGTTAGGAATTGTTACCTTAACTTTCGTTCTGTTCGCCATCGTCATGTTTGACGATACCCCGGTAGACGCCTCCCGTAAGGA
>RGUK01000020.1 GCA_010027825.1 bacterium | reverse complement strand
GGTGATTGGCGTTGATTACCACGGACAACCGATTCATCGTTGCATCAATGTTATTCTCGCAGATAGCGGCAAACACGCTGGAAATCTCATCTACTGGTCGGAATCGGGTGGTCGGTGGATGACTGTTGACTGGGTGTCTGATTGGTGGGGTCCGAGGGTGGAGTTTTAGAGATGGAGAAATTCCTGACCCCTGATGACGTCGCCGACCGCCTCCAAATCAAACGTCACAAGGTCATCTCTCTAATCAATGATGCTGGCCTTGTCGCTGTGCGGGTCGGATGCCAGTACCGCATCGCCCCCCAAGACCTTGACGCGTGGATCGCGAGCAACACCACCGGCCGCACGGCCTTCTGCTCCCAAAGCAGGTAGCTATTGCGTCAACGCAATACCAAAAGACATTGCTGCTTAATGAGTTACGCTGTTTTGACGTAATCTATTGCGTCGTCATTATGGCGAAGAAACGCTGTGTTTTTCATGGTGTACATCCGATTTAGCGTGACGGTCACAGTTGGGGATCACGAGCCTCCCGCACTAGGATATCCCTGCACCACGTCGCCGGCCGACCCCCGAGGGACTCTACGTGATCCCGAATGAGCCGCATCTCCTCGACGCTCAGTGGAATGGTAATGTGCTCGGTGCGACGATCCTCGGGAGGGAGCACCGGCCGACCCCTCCCACGAGTCACTTTCGCCGCTACCTTTTTCGCGGATTTCTGCTTAGCCATTCGCACCCTCCTAGCTGGATTCCATGGAAATATACTACCATTTCTCGCCGATTTTCCATGGTAGAAAATTTTCAAGTTTTCCTGTTGACCATCCGAATTATCATGGTATATTAAATACATGAACGCGACGGGAACGAAACAAGGAGCCGCGACAATGATCAGCAAGACGCTTAAGGGACTGGTGAGCTACGCGAACGAGCACAAGTACGTCGATTCGACTTGCCTGGTAATCTCGATCGTCGCGTATGTGTTCGAGGGAATGACCTGGGATTGTTTCTTCGCCATATTGGGTGCCTTTTTTGGGATCATGGCGATTCTTCTGTGATAGTGCTAAGTGGTGTTGAGTAACGAGTCACAAAGGGGTGTGAGATGAAGACGAACGAAAAAGTCGAACAGGGTTACGAGGTGGACACACTCAAGCCGCTTAGCCAGTGTTCGGTAGACGAGCTAGAGTATGCGACTGAGGATACTACGGGTGGGCTTACGGTCCTTCCGAAGACGAGGTTTTGCGATCGGTCGCAGAGGAGATGGGGCGAAAAACGCGAATTCATCAAGAGATAGCCTAACCCACTGACGAGCCTGCGGCGGCAGGCGAAACGGTCCACTGGACCGTCTGGGATGCCAAGCGGAGCCGGCCCGCGTTTGACCGGCTGGGGAGAATGAGATGATGACGAAGCAAACAGAAATCGAATCTCTTGGGTCGGAAATGATTGAAATCCAAACCAATGAGGGGACGTATGGAGGGTCCGAAGCTGTCCGGAAATGCGGTACAGCGGACCCCCGATTCGCAAATTGTCACCTATTTGTCTCGGTTGATGGAACGAAAAAAGAGTACCGAGGATGTGACCCAGACCGCGCCCCAGGAATGATGCGAGCGGTCAACACCGATTACCTAGCTGAGATGCGGGTAAAGTACCGCGAATTGATCAAGAGGAGATAACCCACCAACCTTCCCAGCGCCGGGGCGATGAGCCCCGGCGGGTGCGGCCGACGGCTGGATCACGATTTGGGGCCGCTCTGTCGCGGGGCAGAGTGGACCCACTGGCACGGATCAGCGCAGGAGTCGGGGACGCGGCCATCCTCCCCCGGCCGCACCAGGGGGATTTCCCTTGACCAGCCCACTTCCACCAACCGACAATACCCCCCATCAGAAGGGGGGCTCCCGTGCTATCAATCTTGCTCTGTTGCTGTCTCTGCTCACCCGAGACGATTTCCGGTAAGGTCATCTCCATTACCGACGGGGACACGATCAAAATCCTCGTCCAAAAACAGCAAATCACGATCCGACTCAACGCGATTGACGCCCCTGAGATTGGCCAGCCGTTTGGCCAAAAATCCAAACAGGCTCTCTCATCGCTGATCGGCGAAAAGATCGTCTCCGTCGATGTGGTGGATAGGGACCGCTACGGCCGCAGCGTCGGGAATGTGCGGATCGGGGAACGGCTCATCAACGAGGAGATGGTTCGCGACGGGTGGGCGTGGCACTTCAAAAAATACTCGAAATCCAAGATGCTCGATGACCTCGAAGCCGATGCTCGCGAGGCAAAACGCGGGCTCTGGTCGGACTCGCAAGCCCCCGAGGCTCCTTGGGATTATCGATCGAGGATGGCTCGGGAGCGAGGCGAGGAGCGGCCAGAGCCGGTTGACGGAATCGTGCATGTGACCAGGGACGGGAACCGGTATCACGCGGAAGGATGCCGGCATCTAAAGGGGAGCGTTGAGGAAATCACGGTCGCGGAGGCAAAGCGTCGGGGGCTGAGTCCGTGCAAGGTTTGCGGGGGTCACTCGGATAAGCCTTGAGGGGCGGTTGGTTGTTCGGGCTGCGTCACATCGTCAGGCTCGTAGAGTGAGCATGCGTTGCAATCGGCGAGCGCGCATTGGCCGCCGCGCTGCGGGTGTTCGCAAAGCCATTTCCATTTGTGGATGCAACCGCAGGTGGCGCGGTCGGTTGGGTGGGGTGAGCGGTAGATACATGGAAGATTGTCGGTAGATTCCACTTGATACGGCTTCATTGCCGCAAACATTTCAAAGTACCGATCATCCCTAGAACACAATCGCACGTCGTGAACAGCCATCATACGTTCATGAATTCTGCACCACCCTGGTTCACATTCATGACATTTACTCACTTAGAATTAACTCCCCAATAGGATCGGGCGAGTCGAGAAAAGGGTTTCCAGTGCAAGGACTGATTGCGCGAGGATTAAAGACGCCACGCCAGTAAAATGGAGATGCGTTGTACTCTAGTGTGGTTGATGATATAGACCATGATGCGCCAACAGTCAAATTATAAAATGAAGATGTGAAGCTGTATGTAGCACCAAAAATACTAGCCTGAACACCACCTAAAGCCTCAGTCACACACTCAAAAGTAACACATCCTATGTTTGATAAATCAACGGTAGCTCCTGGAACAAATGGGTTTGGTACTGTGCGATTCAACGAGTAGTCGTCTTGGTAACCTATAAGAAACCCATTTGTAAATCCAAAGCTGGTTGTGCTATCGTTATCTGAATTACATCGCTGATTCCTAACAGATGATATTGAAACAGCCTTTCGGCTAACTGTTCCTGTAACAGTGTCACTAAAGTCTGTCATGTACAGCGAGCCATTCCTTCCTGCAACATCCCACCCACGACGATTTCCAGAGTTACTTGTTCTTGTCAGTGTGAACGACACAGTGGTAGGTAGGAATTCGCATGGGTTAGGAACTCCACAGCAACAAAATCCCAGCCCCATTCCCATGCGTCACCCTAGCATTCGTAAGCGCCAATAACCCACGCGCCGCGCGAGTAATGAGCCATCACAACCTTATTCGCAGCAAGTGGTGACGCTGATGACGGTATCATCCCAATATCAATGATCGTCACATTCTGTGTTGTGTCCGTGCCAATACCGCCAGCGGTGCCCGGCTTGTAAATCGAAAGCGTTGCGGTGCCATTACGGGCAAGCGTTCCATCGAGCTTGCCAAAGACGGTATACTCATCGCGGAACCGACCACGGTTGTAGGTCGGCCCATTGGGTGCGCCGCTTTGGCCGTTGTAGTCGCGGATGACTTCCGCGATCTGCTTGGCTGCCTTGTCGCCGAGCGTATATGCCATGCGTCACCTCACGACGGGTTGACATCGCCATGCAACACTACCAAGAGCCCCTGGCCGCTCGTCCCCGTCACGGTCCAATTCACCCGGTAGATATCCCCAGCGACGAAGGACGCGTCCGCAATCGTCGCGGTGTACACGGTGCGATTTGTCCGCGTGTTGTTCATGGTGAACGTGGACGACAGGACCGTTGCATAAGAGCCGCCACCAGTGGATTTGAAAACATCAATCACCACCGTGTCACTGCTCGTCGGGGCTGTATCCATCACAATCGAAACCTGCTGCAATGTCCCTGCCGCGAGTGCAACAAACACCCGAGCATTTCCGGTTGCCACCGTGCCCGAGACGTCCGCCGCCCCCAGCGGGACGCGGGGCTTGATTTTGGTTGGACTGATGAATGACCCGCCCCCAGATGCCGCAATCATTGCATCGGTAATCGATGCGGACGAGGATATCAGCGATGTGCACGCGACAGCGCCGCGTACCTGAAGATCCCCCTCGAACGTCCCAGCGTTGGCCATGTGTTGCTCCTAGATGGATGTTGGTAATCCGAGTGATGCAAAGTTTGTTTCTTTGTAAATGTTGAATGGTGGCAATAAAACGGGGTCGGCTGTGTCTGAGAGCTTGACGCCGCTACCATTCAGCTTTTGTGGCTCCGTTGGTCTAGATCCATCATCAAGCAAAATAGGCTTTAGCTTTGATGACACTACCTCATTGAATCCATTATCCACCAACACCAGTTGCCACTTTTCTTCTCTGTACGCGAATTTATAAGTGACCTGGAAGAACTCGTACCCGTTCTCGTACTGTTTCTCCCAGGTAATCCCCTGGCATCGGATTGTTTTCGCTGCACCACCCCAAATCGTCGTTTGGTTGATTTTTCCGACATAGTTAAGTGCGAAGCTTGCTGGGCTAGAAAGCTCATTTCTCACAAACTCAAACTCAACCAATGGGCGTTCGATTTCATAAGGCGGAAATGTTTCCTTTGCGGAGTTCGTTACGGGCTTATCGTCTTTGTCTTTCTGGGATGCCTCAGTGTAGAAGCCCGTACCTCCACGCACCACGACCGGACGCAGCAACGGATTCTCCGGTATGTTCGGAGGGGTTGTATTGTCCGCTTGCTCAACGCGAAATTCGCATTTCACATCCCAGATGTAGCACGTCGTACCATCGGTCCAGCGTCCGTGGTCTTCCTGCTTGCTAACGCTGATCGACTGACAAATAACAAACGGATCAGTCTCGCCGCCGTACAGCCATGACGAGCCCACAGAAGGAAACGTTCCCGACCCTAGCAGCGTCTTCGGGCCATCAAGCACAGACGAACAGTAAGCGGTGAATTCACGGAAATAAACCGGTCCACCATCGAAGGTAGTGGACCCGCTTGGAGAGTCTCGGTTTTCTGTCACCGCTAGAATTGTCATGGGGCAAACGCCTCAATGTTCTTGATGTTGACCTTCAACCCTGCGGATAGTGTTGACGCCAAGCCTTTGATCTCCTCAAAGGTCTGCTTCGTGTTCTTCTCAATCTTGTTTTGCGTCTGCTGTTGACTGACGTTCTTGCCAACAGAGAACGCCGCGGCTGTTCCCGCCTGAATCAAGTCAGGGCCTTGCTTGTTGGGTGAGTTGTCCACTATTTGTTGCTGCTCTCGGAAATTCTGAATATTTTTTCCAAGAACTTGGAAGAGAGCATTTCCAAAAACCGACTGCACCGATTCAAGCTGCTTAGCCGCCGCCTGGCCGACGTTGTCAAAAATTCCCTTGTTTGGTCGTTCGCGGGTCTTAGCTCGTTCCGCTTCTAGTTTCGTGGCCGCTTCGAGAGCGTTGGCGAATTTCGTCGACGGCTTGTTGAGTCCGGCAAATAGGTCGGCGAATCCTTGCGCTATGCGGTTGCTTTCATTGATGTCCATGGGCGGTGTGGCAGTGTTGGCCTGTGGAGCCGGACCACCAACACCAAGCAATCCTTTGAGGCTTTTCCCTATCTCGCCGAACTGATCAAGAAATTCCGAGATCTTGTTTGACATCCACTCAAAAGCTTTTCCGATGTTGTCGTAGATAAATGACACAATCTTTTGACCAGCACTGGTAAAAGAAAGGAAGCCAGCCACAGCCGATGCTATGGCAATCCCTAAAGCCACAAGAGGATTCTTGCTAAGCAATGTCACAGCCACAGTGACAGCTTTGATTGATGGGGCCACTGCTAATGCCGCAAGCCGAACGCCCCACATTGCGGTAGCGACACCCGCTAGCGATGTAGCCACCGCCAACGCGATCGCGGACAGGTCTTCATTCTTTTTCACAAAGTCGGTGATCGGTGCAATCAGTGCCGTAAGGTTTTCGTTGAACTTCGTGTAGACTGGCGACAGCGATTCACCAACGGCCTTGCTTAGCCCGCTGGCTGCTGATGTGAGCTTGTCAAAGCTGTCACCCAAGTCATCGGCTTTCTTTGCCGAGTCTTTGGAGAGCACAACCCCAAGCTTTCTTGCTTCGTCGGTTGCCGTTTTCAGTGACTCGGATCCACCATCAATCAAAGGAAAAAGAGTCGTGGCCGACTTGCCGAAAATCCCCATTGCGAGCGACGTCTTTTGCGCTTGATTTGGTATCTTGCTGATCGCATCTGCAATCGCAATGAATTGGTCTTCCGTTGACAGCCCTTGCAGCTTTTTAACATCCAGCCCCAAGGCAGAAAACTTGCCGGGACTTTCGGCAAGATTCTTATTCATCTTGGCTAATGCTCCGCCAAGATCGCTGAGCGACACACCGCTGAGCTTGCCGGCATACCCAAGTGCGGACAACGCTTCGGTGCTGGCTCCTGTTTTCTTTGATAGGTCGAACACCTCCGAGCCAGCATCGGAAAATTGCTTAACCATCGCGAACAACGCCCCACGAATCGCAACAGACGCAACCGTAAAGGTGTTCTCAATCCTTACCGACGCCTTTGAGAAACTCCCAAGAATCGACGTTGCCCGCTTCATGCCGGCCTCAAAGCCCGCTATGCCGGCAGTGACGTTGACATTAAGACTTGCCGCTGTGACCATTATTCTTCCTTTCCAGCCAAGCCACTAACGCGTTTGTGGTGGCTGTTAGTGCAGCCTTCGAGAAAGGCCGGTATCGCTCGCGGAACTTCGGCATGAAGTCCGCTGGTCTAACCGTCTTTCCCTTTTTCACATGCGGCTGAGTTACAGCGGCCCCGATGATGCCGCACCGCAGATCGTCACGCACCAGGCCAAAAGGCTCTTGTGCATAGAAGTTCATCCAACGCACCACTTCACTCGCCGGGAGCGATTCAATTTCGTGCAGGTGCTTGCCAAGGGCGAGCGCCAGAACATGAACAAACCACTCCCGGTCATCTATTTTTTTTCCAGATCCGAGAACCCATTGAAGTCGGTCACTTCCTTAGCAAGAAGCAAACAGTCAACAGCCGGTAAGTCTTCGATGAAAGACGTTGACTCAGCCGTTACTTGCCCGTGTTCATTCGCTGGAAATTTTCTTGTTCCGTCCTCATTACTCAGCCCGATCGACAATAGCTTTAAGCAATTGTCTCTGGCCGATGCGTCGTTGAATTCGCAAGCAAAATATTCACCCGCACGCACCTTGCGTACGTGGTAAATCTCGCCATCGATTTCGACTGCTTTTACCTTCGACATCACTTCTCCTTAAGTGTGGGTGTAAGCGCCGGTGCATTTGAGCGTAACCGTATGACGCATCAAATCGTCGTTGGTCATCTCAGGCGAACCGCCATCTGTGATGAATGCCGCCACCGCATACGTGTTGGTGTTGGTGTTTCCGGGTGGCGCAGGAACGGTAATCGTCACGGTTGCCGCCGTCGCTGTGACAGGGGGAGACGACGACGCCCCGTCATACTGGAATGTGGCTTGGATTTCGCCGGGGTCAACCAGGTCGGTTGGCATGAACGTGCGAAACCCGGTGGTCCCTAAGTGGCTCGTCTCGATCGAATCGCGGCTGCCAAATGGCATCTGGATGGATTCCACATTGGCCGTAAATCCTGCAATCGCAATCGTGCAGCCGTTACCTACGTCTGGCATTTCTGCTCTCCTAGACTAGTGGAACACTCCTGGTGTGAATCACGTCGAAACCAATCGACGCAACGTATATCCCTGTGTCGCTCGCGGTCTGCGGAGGAATGTAATCATCGCTCTCCGACGTGTGTAGGCATGAACAAATGAACGTGCCTCCCATCGTGCCGCGATACGTGTGTAGTCTCCGCCTGATCAATTCTTTAAGCGACTTCGCGCCAATGTCGGTGGTAGCCTGGCATTCGATTTCAAGATCAGTACGGACCAAGCCGGTTGTGTCGTTAAGGGTGTCAAGCCCATCAGACTGGACTAGCCGGAAGATCACGAGTGGACGGGTAGCCGTCTGGGGGGCCACAAGTAAATAGATGCGTGACGACACCGCCGCAGAGATATCAGTCTGAGCTACCAAATAAGTGCGGAGATCAGCTTCCACGCATCACCTCCGCAATACGGGAGGATAGTTCGTTTTTGAAGATCCCCACGACCGTCGGGAATGTTTTTTCCGCAGCACGTTGCATGAATGGGTTTGCCGGCATGATGCCGGTAGCCGCACCGCTTTTCTTACGCCGAAGCTGCGTTCCTTTTTCGACTAGGTGAGCATGCGGAGCCCGGCCAGACCCAGGCGATGTAATGACGACACCAACACCGTTCTTCCGTCGCCGGCCGCGTAGCTTCATCGCACGGACCTTGAAAGATCGTTTGAGATTGCCGGTGGGCCCGACTGGCGCAGTAGCTTTACATTCGGCTGCCACGGGCTTAGCAGCCTTTCGGATCGCTGGGCGCAAGATCTTCTTTGCCACCTTCGCAGGAAGGGCTTCAAGCTGCTTGCCAAGTTCGGCAAGCCCATCGATCTGGATCGACAGCTTAACGCCCACCTACACCGCCTCCGTTACCATCAGGGTTTTCCATCGCTTCTTTTCTTCGTCATCCATGATTGAAACGATGTTAAAGGTTCTCGACTCGTGAATAAGTCGCTGCTTTGTGTTGATTGTTTGATTCCCGCGAATGATTACTTTGTGCGACGCGTCGGCCTGCACCTGCTGCGCGTAGAAAGCCTCCCTTCCGCTCAATGGCTCGATGCTACCCCATACCGTCGCTACGGTCGTCCATGCGTCGATAGGTTGCCCGAGATCGCTGCTGGCCGTTGTCGCATTCGTTTGGATCTGAATGCGGTGCTTTAATTGTCCTGGATCCATTGTTTGCATTAGGCGAACTCCGGTAGGCGGTAGCCTGATAACAAGCGTTTCACTTGCTCGGGTGGAGATTCCTTTGATCGAGAATCAAGAGCCCCATGACGGAACTCATACCAGAACGATGCTAAGTGCTTGATCGCCAGCTTAATCGTTTCCGGGACTGCTGATGCCGCCGCGCCATAACCAGCCGTGTAAGTAATCTTCACAGGCCAGGGGTATCCAGTGTCATAGGTTGGCCAGTCATTCGGAGGAATTAGACGAAGTGAATTCGTCAATTGCTCCAGATTGTATTTTGACGACGAGAACACACTTCCGACGCCATTCGTCTGGACCGTGATGATAGCCAGCGACCCGCCCAGTTGGATCGGCCCACGAGGTAAATAGATGCGGTCACTTGCCGGCAACGCCTGCATTTGCATAGACCACGACTGCGTAATAAATGACCGCTTGGTGTATTGCTCGCACCACTCCCGAGCGGCCAGCAATAACGAAGTCATGTACGTGTCATTTGTTGCGTCTGACAGGTCTTCGTGGACGTGCGTCTTGAACTCCGCCAACGTCACTGGCTCCACCGATGGGGCCACGATCCGACGGATACTGACGCTGCTCACTTCGTCGATCAGTCCCATCGATTGCTACCTCCTGGACGCATCCACGATCGATCAGTCGTTGCAGCATTCCGTGCTGAAAGTTGACTTCCTGTCCTTCACCAATCAACACGCCTCGACGATACATGAACGGATCGAGCTTAAACGCTCTAATCACTTGGTACGTCTTTGGCACTCGACACCTCCTTAAGCCATTTGTTCACGTAGCTATGTCGCGGTGCGAAGTTTGCGTCATAGTCGCTAACCATGACCTGCAAATGACCAATGCGAACATCGGGAGCGACATAGACCGCATTACCTGCCTCGTACCACTTGTTCCAGAAGTAGATATCTGCATCGATGCGATCATCTCCCCAAGATCCATCCGCCCCAGGCTGTGACCAAAACCAAGGCTTTTCCATGTGAGCCAGCTTGCTCGCACGAATGAGCGTCAATCCAAAGTGTGCCGAGTCAACCCGGAATGGCTTGCTTGTCTCGAAGGTCAATTCACTACACCCACGCTTCGAGAATAGCGGGGCCTCTCGCCCGCGTCCGATCTGTAGCGGGGCCAGTGCGTCCATGTGCTCGTTATTCCCGAACCACCATAGCATTCGGTCAAGCTGGTCAGCCGTGAAAGTCGAGTCGTAGTCCAGCGTCAGAATCCAATCGACACCATCACGAATGCAATCCGCAAACATAGATTGCATCCCCTGTTCCCAGTACGCCCCACTGTGCCGACGAAGCGGGATGCCGCGATGAGATAGAGCCTCAAATGCTCCACCCCAAAAATCATTCCACCCGATGCGGGGGATGCTTGCCACGGCTGCAATCGTTGCACTAGCCACTGATGAAGAACTCCATTGGGTGACGTTCAGTTAATTGGCCGCGTGGATCGTCATAGTCGTGCCAGATCTTGATGGACCCAAACCACGACTTATGCCACCGATGACGGAAATTCCAGTTGATCGGCAGCACATGCGGATTAAATCCAGTCTCATAAACAGCCCGAGAAAATGGACCCTGGTCGTTTGTTTCCATCCGCCGATGGGTACCATCTGGATCAAACCACTCAATTGACGAGTCCAGTTCGCACGATCGCTGCCAGTGCTCGAATAGTTCGGTGGTTTGCTTCGATTTCTTCCAGAACATTACGCCGGTGTTGTACTCAACGGTTGCCGGCATTTGCTTGTATCTTTTCGCGTGCGGGCATTCACAAATACAGCACGACAGTCCATGACGCTCAGCGGATTCAAAACCGTACGACAGATCGCCCATAACCACCGTGTCCGCATCCAGATAGAGCGTTGTGTCAAACGGGCTCCACCGATCCATCTTGGATTTTACGAGTAGGTTGGATTCCTTGGGAACCCACTCCACTTTGATTGGCAAGGCAGGGTTGGTTTGCCGCACCGAATCAATTGACCGGTGCAGCAAACCTTCCGCTTCACCCCATACGATGTAGAGCACACCGCGTAGGGACATTAGGCAATGACCTGCCCAGCCGGCGCGAAGCCGTTGGTGGTGCTTGCGACGGTGCCCGGATTTTCATCCAGCCGCGACAGACGAGCATTCGCACAAATGATGCGGGCATCATTGGTGGTGGTGCCGGGCGTCACCGCCAGCCGCAGGTATCGAGACTTGCCACGCAAATCCACCTTGTACTCGTACAGTGCGGTTGCGGTACCAGATACGGTCACGTTTGAAACAACTGTGGCGAACGTCGTTGCGTTGGTGGTGTCGCTCTGACTAAGAGCCAGTGTGACATTGTTGACCGACGTAGCGGCATTCGTGTTGCTTCCAAGCTGTACGCTGATGGAAGCGTACTTTGCGCCTCGGGTGTCGATGTTGGCTGTTGCCGTCGCACCCTGCGTTACGTTCTGGGGGGCAAGCGGCATGCTTACCCGTTCTGCCTGTGCTGCAATCATGTGTCAAATCTCCTTTGATCTTGTGGGTTAGCTGGCCGCCGTCTTCACTGCAACCATCGGACCTGCCACACTGTTGGTGCCAAGGTCATTCGCGATAACGTCGAATCGCTCGATACCGCGAATGGCGAGTTGATCGAACTCGAAGTAACGGTCACGCGACGTTTCGACCATGACGCCCGACCGATCGCCGAAGGTGGTGGCAAGACGCAGATCACCAAACAAAGCCAGCACGGTGCTAGTCTGGGTGGTGAGCGTCGAGTTAAGCACCTGGGAGAGAACGACCGGATAACCGAGGAACGACAGGGTGGACCCGCCAGCAATCTCCGACTTGGTGTTACCGCCAGCCGCGTACGCCAACCGCTCCATGGATGCGGAGAATCCAGCGCTCGAAATGTACCACTTCGCGTTAGCGCGAGCGTACAGCGGCAGTACGCCAACTGCTCGATGGAAGTCGTCGAGATCAAGTGAAGCAAAGCTGGTATCACCAACGTCAGCGGTAGCAATCGATGCGGTATGCGTTCCATCATCGATCTTTGGAACCACGCCGAACACGCCACCATACGTGCTGGTGCCGTCCCCAAGGAATCCGCACTGATCTTCGCGGAGAGCAAATGCCCACGCGATTTCCGATGCGAGATCCGCAGCGATATTGATAACCGCGTCGTCGTTCAGCTCGCTTGGCCATCGCGTAAGCGTGCCGAGCTTCTTCGCGGTCAACTGGACTTGAGACCACGCCTTATCGCTGTCGGTGATCTGCGAATTCTCCGAGACGAAATACGCGGTCAATCCGCCATCACGTCGGGGAATCAGCAACGTATCGCTGTTCATCGGCACAACGCGAGACTCGCGACGGAAGACGCCGTATTGCTCACGAAGGTCGATGATCGCGGTGGAAAACTCGGGAACGACAGCATAGCCGCCCAGGTAGTTGTTGTTGCTGGACAGCGCGCGAAGCTCGACGCCGTTGTCTTTGCACCACTGCCGGGAATCTTCCCGACCAAACAAAGCCGCCAAAACCCACTGGCCAGCGCGATACGCGCGGTAGTTGGCGTCCGGGCCGTCAAAGCCTTTGATGTGCCGACGTTGAATAACGTTGGCCGGAATCCGGTCCCGTTTCTCGCCTGGTGCCGTTTCGATCGCGCCGGTCTGCGTGCGGGATTCGGTCATGATCTTGGGCGCGGATTGTTGGAGATTGCGAACTTCGGCAAGCGATTCCTCGACCTTGCTTAGATCGGCAATCTTTTGATCGAGATCGGCAACTTTGGTTTTGGTTTCAACGATGAGCTTGTTTTCGTCGTCGTTGAATTTGCGAGTTTCGGCCTTGGCCGCTTCCAGCTTCTTTTCCAGATCGGTAAGGAGCTTAACTCGCTCCTCCGCCATTTCCTTCATGCTCGGCATGTGTATCTCCCGTTGATGTCGGGAGATAGACGCCAAACGCCGGTGCGTATCCTCCCGACGGTTGTTTCGTTGAAACATCCGCCAGACTCGACACGCAACGGCGTGATGACTGGTTAAATTGTGAGCAACCAACAAAGGCTGGCCGCTCTTAAGATGCTATCTTGAATATTTTGTTACGTCAAGAATTTTGGAGTAAATCCTTTCTGCTTCATTAGATAAATCTCCAACTCAAGGTGGTCGTGTTGGGCTTTGGCTTTTTCGACCTCTGCTTTGTGAGATTCCATTGATCGCATCGAGACCACTTGCGCCGCTTCGTACGCTGGATTGGTGACAATGGAAACATCATGCAAAATAACTGAGCGAACTTCGCGGAGTCGCCCGTTTTCTCGCCAGTCTTCGTCTGTTGCCTGAAAAGCGAACGATGACCCGCGAACGTCTTTCCGATTGATCAGTTCCGCGAGATCGCGAGCGTAGGACGTGTCCGGCAAATCGATCTCATATTTCAGCCCGCGCTGATTTTCTGTTAGCCGAACCGTGCCAGCGACAGTGGAACCAAGTAGCATATTTGGTTCGTGGTTGAAAAATGCTCGAACCTCACCGCCACTGGCTAAGGCTTCAGTAAACGCCCCCTTTTTAATGACTTCCCTCCACCCCCCAAGATCCTTTGAGAACGAATTGAAGACGGCTGCATAGCCGGTTACGGTGCGTTTGCCGCCCTCTTCCCGAAGTTCAATGTCACCTTCAATTAGTCTCTTGTCGATATCCACGTTACACCTCCATCAATTGAGAGACGAGTTTTTCGACCACATCCGATTCACGACGCGCCGCAAGGCTATCGATCACGCTCGCCAAATCTGAGTCAGATGCCTGAGCATCTGCTAGTTGAATTCTCAAATCTGAAAGGTGCCGCGTGATGATTCCAGCAATGATTCCGTCGGTGTCTCGATCGTCGCCAACGCTTTCCATGTAAGCCCGCGTCGAAGGTGTCAACGCCTGCGACATTCGGTTAGCCTGCTTATCAAAGAAGCCATCGGCCCAGACTCGAAACGCCGCCACGCCCTTGGGAGCTTGCCGGCGCATCGAGTTGTTTTCAATGGCCACCATCCGCTGTGCGGCGTCGCGAATAGCTTCGCGATGGGCGGAACGTGCAGCAGGTGTTGCGGCTGGCGGCTGCTCTTGTGGTGGTGTTTCTGGTGCAGGTTGATTAGCCCTCATCATGTTGGTTGGAATGAGATAGCTTTCGCCCTGGCCGTCCGGGAGCGGGTTAAGGTTCTCCATCCGCCGCACGTCGTCCGCCGACAGCCATCCCCAGTTACGACCAATCGCGTAGGCGTTGTAGCGGCTGGCGATGTCGCCACGCAACAAGCCGTCAACAAGATGCTCGCAAAAGAATGGTCCTTGCGTGAATAGCTTGCGGTTGAATTCTTGCTCCAACCTGACCAACCACGGGCGAACCGAGTGAACGACGAAGTCGATGCCCTGGTGCTCGATGTTGCTGAAGGTCGCCCGCGACAGATCGCCAATCATGTGCGGAGGAACTCGGAACCATCGAGCAATCTCAGTGACCTGGAATTGCCGCGTCTCCAAAAACTGAGCATCTTCGGGTGGAATCGAAATCGGGTTAAAGGTCATACCCTCTTCGAGAACAGCTACCTTGCCGACGTTTCCACTTCCGCCATAGGTTGTCTGCCACGAATCGCGGAGACGCCGTGCCCCTTCGTCGTCGAGCTGGCCTGGGTGTTGGAGAACTCCAGAAGGTCGAGCGGACTTGCCGAAGAACGATGAGCCAAACCGATCAGCCGCGATGGATACTGCAATCGTCTCCTTTGCCCAACCAATCACGGATTGACCAACAAGCCCATTGAACCCCAGCCCTGGAATGTGGAGCATATCGGCAGAACTAATGACACGCTCTTGCTGTACTCGCCCATCTTCCGACACACCCACGCGCACCACGTACACCAACTCACCACGCCGAATCTCTGGCTTTACCCTCCATGGCTCGACGAGGTACAAAGCCTGCGGCACGCCCAAGCCGTCTACAATAATTTCAGCGTAGGCGTTGCCCCACAAAAGCACGTGGCACATCATTGTTTCGCGGAATACCATCGCAGACATGAACGGGTTTGGGGTGTCGTGCAACACGCGATACACCGCGTTATCATCAGCACGTCGCTTACCGTCCATTTGCCGCTCATAGACCACAAGCGGTAGAGATCCAATCGTTTCAGACAGCAGCCGTACCGACGCATACACCGCCGAGCATGTCATTGCGGTTTGCTCGTCGATACGGATATTCGCCTCGGTGCCCGCTGTTGCATTAACCAAAGCACCCCACCCGCCGTACGACCGTGCGGAGGTTTTCTTCGAGCGCGATCGCTTGGGCTGTGCCGTGCTCATAGCGTAATGATCCCCCGCTTCTGGTAGACGCTGGTAGTGTCTTGGGAAACGATCCAACGACCGATAGCCATAATAAGAGCCACGATGCCATCGATCTTTTCGGTGGACTTCTTTTTGTCTGGTCTAATATGACCATCGGAGCTTTGCATTACCGTTACATTGGACGCCATCCACCTAAGTACAGGATTGCGACCAAACGCAATGGACTGAGCGCCGATGAGCTTCTCTAGTCTCTTGGATGGTTCGTTCATGTTCGCCATCGACTGGCCATACTTCACCAGCTCGAAGCCATCCTGCGACAATTGGTTGGCAAGCTGGGTGGCGTTCCAAGGGTCAAAGGCAATCTCTTTGATGTTGTACTTTTTGCGGAGTTCATTAACGTCCCGACGAATGATGTCGTAGTCTGTCACATTCCCATCAGTCTTTCGCAAAAATCCTTGATTGATCCATTGCAGGTAAGGAACACGATCCTCGCGATCTCGTTTCGTGGCTGTGTCCATCGGAAGCCAGAAGTGGGGTACAACATAGTGTGGTCCTGAGTCGCTGGGGAAGAATAGCACGAGTGCAGACAAGTCGGAAGTGGAGGCAAGGTCCAGCCCCGCAATGCACGGCTTGCCATCCAGTACGGGAAGTTCCGCATCGGATTTATCCCAACGATCCATCGACAGCCAGCGCACGTCTTGCTGTGTCTTGATGTTGAGATGGAGCCGCTTGAATGTATTTTCGTACGCTGGGGAATCCTGAGCTTTCTGGCATTCGCGCTGCATGTACTCAAACGGAATGGATACGTCAAAGTTGGGGTTGGCTTTCCTCCAAGTGTCCGGGTGCTTCCAATCGTCGTTTATGGTTGCTTCCCATATTGCAGGGAGAAAACTAGGATCGTCAATAATGCCATCACGAACTTTGCAAGCGTAATCATGTTTCTCATTGCAAATACTCGGTCTATCAAAGTCTGCGGTTGTTACGTGAAAAATAATCGGCTGCACGCGAGAAACAGTGCCCGTCTGTAGTACGTCTACAAGATCGCGGTTGGGCTGCGCGTGTAATTCGTCGATCACGGCTGCGTGAATATTGAATCCGTGCTTGGTGTTTGCGTCCGCAGAGATTGCTTTGATTTCGCTCTGCTTGCCGCTGCACAGGTGCGACTTCATTACGATCTGTTTGCGACCTGGGTAGATATCGCAACGGTTAAGAAGTTCGCTGTTTGCGTAATTCATCTGCGCCGCAATATTGAAGCACAAAGAAGCCTGATCGCGTTCAGCAGCCGCTAGGTATATCTGTGCCCCTGGCTCGTTGTCGCAGTGGAAGATGTAGTTGATCGTACCGCCAATGAGATTAGTCTTGCCGTTCTTGCGTGGGACGTAGACAAACGCTTCGCGATATCGCCGAACCCCTGTTCGCTTGTGTCGCCAGCCAAACAGGTTGCCGATAATCGCCTGCTGCCACGACTCAGGCTTGAACGGGTTGCCGGCCCATCGCCCTTCGACGTGAGTGAGCATGTCGCTGAAGAATGAGATGGCGCGACGTGCGGTAGGTTCGTCGAATACGTAGTCAACCGCTCCTCGCCACGGGTCGTAGCTGGGTAAGATTTTCATAACGCCCGCCAGCCGTGAGCTATCGGACGACCTTGAAGAACCTCGCGCCCTTCCCATTTGCCTCCGTGCTGTTATCTGGTGCCGTCATTGATGCACGATCTGCGGGAGACAATCCGAGCCTCGCCGCTACACGAATCATTTGCTCGCCGGCTTTATTGAAGGTCCCCACGGCTGAGTGCTGTATTTCCATCCCATTTTTCGCTATGGATGTTATCCCGTGCTCCGCTAGAACGCATGCGGCACGGTCCATCATCTGAATCGAACCGCCGTAGACATTAAGGATCGCCCAGTCTTCCGCACTAAGGAGTCCGCGAGACTGCAGCAAATCACGCACCCGAATCCACTCCACAAGACCCACACCATCGAGCCATTTAGGTGGATCGGGGATATTACCCTGCGCGGGCAATCCTTTTTTCTTCACACTTTTGGGACCACGTTTACCCATAGCTGAACATTATACCCCTGTGCCAAACCTG
>RGUK01000190.1 GCA_010027825.1 bacterium | reverse complement strand
AGGTTTACATGGTGCTGAATTAGATAACCGACGATTTGTGCGTTTTCATGAAAAGCTGCCGCATGCAGGGGCGTTGAGCTAGCCTGCATTTCTACTGGCTCTAGATGCGCACCTGCTTCTGCCAGCGCATAAAAGGCGGCAGTATGGTTGCACATCACTGCCAGGTGTAATGGTGTCACACTTGTCTTGTGAGGTAGGAGATCGATTTGAGCACCGGCTTCTGCCAGAAGATCGATGATCTTGTGATTATTCTTTCTGGCGGCCTCATGCAGCGGTGTCATTCCGGTGTCATCAACTGCATCCAGATTTGGTCCATAGGTAATCAGCAAGCTCGCTATAGCGCAGTTGTCATCGGCTGCAGCAAGGTGCAGGGCTGTTTTGCCATGGCTGTTTTGTGCGTCGACATGTGCTCCTTTTGCCAGCAGGGCAGCAACCGTTTCTACTTGGTTGGCAAGGGTGGCAAGATGCAGCGGGGTCCATGCATCAAGGTTGTGAACGTTAATGTCTTCAGTGCTAACGGCGTCAATTAATGCTTTGGCTTCTGCAATCTTGCCGGCGGTAATGGCATCATGTAAAGCAGTATTTTCTAGGCGCGCATAGCCTCGTTGGATGGGCTGAGCAAAATGGGGATTGCGCGTGAAATAATTATCTGCAAAACCACGGGTAGCAAAGGGACGAGCGGGCAATGTTGGTTTGGCACGGGGTGTTTGCAAGGCACGTTTGGCTAGGTTGCTCAAACGAGCTGCTGCAGATAGATGGTGGCCAGAGAGTAGCAATCCTATAACCGCTAAGGAATAAATATGCTTGAGCATGCATGAGCCTTTCGTTAAATGCGTCGGTCATTTTAGCAATCGTTGCTCATCCTGGCTATGCATTTCTGTAGCAATGAAAAAGCCCCCAGGGGGGATTCCTGGGGGCCGTGTGATTTGAGAGGTGCTGCTCAGCCCTTTAGCGGGTGAGCGCTAGCTGTGACTGTTCTTTGAGCACCTTGTCGACCACGGTATGCATGGTTGCTGCATGCAACACATACGTGCCAAAAAGCGCTTCTGTTTGCCACTTGCGCGCAATTTGCTCAAGCGTTCTGCCAGCAAGGCCCGCCGTTTTTTGTGCCAGTGCAGCGATGACCTGGTCGGTTACATCGGACGCACAAGAAAGGATAACTTCCATGCTCTTTCCCTGGTCTTTAACCAGGTGCTTGCTGCCAATGACGTATTTGTTCAAGAAAAGTTTGAGCATCTTTTCTCGTTCCACTTGTCCTGGCAGACCTACATAAATCTTATCTTCAGAGCGGCTGATGAGTGCTGGATCCAGGTCATGGGGCTTGTTGGTAGCGATAATAAACTTGCATGATGCTTGTACTTGCGGGTCGCTCATGAGAACCAGTAGTTCTTCCAAGATAATGACCACTTTGCGATCCTGGTTGCGTGCTCGGTCAAAGCCAATCGCGTCAACCTCGTCGATGAAAACAATCGTTCCCTTTGGATTGTTTGCTGCAAACAGGACTGCTTCACGCAGCGCCATCACATTGTTTGGGTGGTTGATAATCTCAGAGCCAGACATAATGACATAATCCATCCCCGATGTTTGTGCTAGCCAGCGAGCAAACGCGGTTTTTCCCGTCCCGGGTTCGCCATGGAGCAGTAAGGCACCGGTAAACGGCAGGCAACGTTCGCGGGCAAGGCCGGTACGCGTTGCAATAGGTTCCAACTGTTGGGCGGTGTCAGGGGAGAAAATAAAACATTCGTTTAACTGAGCAGGAGGCTGTTCGCCCTCCCACCACGCACGCAAGCGGTTTTTTGCACGGTCAAGCAGGCTGACGCGGGATGTTTCACGCGCCAGATCAGGAATTTTGTCTATTTTATGTTCGACGTAACGAGCTGTCACTTTTGCCGCGTAGTAAGCGGCCGAAGCGCCAAGCGCTGCCAGGGTGCCATAGGTTACAACCACTTTGGCCACCTCGGGTTGCGTTAGGTACTGCAAGCGCTCCAATGCACCTTTGTTGGCAAGGTCCTGCTGAGCGGCGGCGGCGGCTACAGCAGTGTAGCGCTCATTGCGTGCGGCGCGCTCTTGCTTGTCAATTTCAAGCACGGTGCTGACGGCTGCTTTAGTCAAATCAACAGCTGCCGTAGCGATTTCTTGGCGTGCTTTTTCTATGTCTGCCAGTTTGGCTTCTGCGCGTGCAATGCGCTGCCGGATAATCTTCTCTTCCGTTTCAAAGGCGACTTTGCCGATTTGGCCGCGCTCGTATCGGGCGGCTAACGCACGCAGATCTTCTTCGGCCTTCTGGATGTTTTTTCTTTCCCCGCTCATTTGCCAGTCGATGTTCAGGGTAAATTCTTTATTAAACTCTTCTATACCCTTCAGTGCGTCTTGGATGAAATCGGGCGACACCTGAAAGCCGGCGATCTGCACGTCTCCTGCGTGCAGCTGCAGAAAGGCGATTATGCAGGCACAGAGGCGGATGATGGTTCTTGCTGACATTGCTGTGTTCTTTCGTAAGCGGTTTTGAGCTTATGGTACACGTTAAAAAGGCCGATAGCGCTGATCAGGGCATTGATGGCTGTATGTGTGGCGCCCCCTACCCATAGCTTTGTTTCAAGCCAAAGGGTGAGTGGGACGGCGCTAGCATATTGCGCAAATGCCTGGCGACTTTCTGGGGTTGCAAGGATGGCCATGCGCTCGGCTTCCTCGGCATCGGCAAGGTACTGACGCTGTTTGCTCCAGGCAGATGCGACATACGTGTCTTCGTAGTACACGATGCTGAGCAAATTCGCTGTCAGTGTTTTTGCAAGACTCATGGTAGTGCCATGGCCCCACGCTGGCATGCAGCCAAAAAAGTTAAGCACACTGGCAAACGTTTCAAACCAGCGTTGCGGCGTAACAGCTGCAACCATGTACTGTCGCACTTCTGTTGGCAGCATGTGCAAAACCCCATTTCCCCAGGTTCGTTCTTCTTGCAGCATCCATGCGTCCAGATAAAAATATGTTGTCGCCTGGCTCACAGCAAGGCTTGCGAGCGCATAGCCTGCGGCTATAAAAACGAGTTGCGGCCAGTGCTTTCTGCTTTTGTAAGTCCGAAATGAGCTAGCGTCAGTGTTTTCAGTAAGCGCTTCTGCGTAGGTCCGCGTGAAAAAAGCATGCAGATGCCGGTGGAACATGATTTCACCACTCCACGCAGTTGCGGCTGCAAGCGTAAAGGCCAGATCCCCTTTGCATGGTGTCCTGCCACCTGGGTTGTCGGCGCCCCACAGGGGTGAATTGTACCATGCTAGGTATTCTTGACGGCGGTGCTGATCTGCGTGCACGTACCGATCGATGACAGCAGGGTTGTTGTACTCCTGCGCAAGTTTTTCTCCGCGTGCTACAAAAGCGTCGCACACCTCGGGCGAGGCGTAGTGATCTACCAAGGCCCTGATGTCTTCAGGCACCTCGGTTATCGCACAAGCTGTTGCTTGCAGACAGGTAATAAGAATTACATACCAATACATGGAAAGCCCCACCCAACCCTATATTGCGTCTAAAAAGGATGTACTAACCTAGCAGGGATATAGGTTTTGTGTAGGTAGGGCTATAAAAGTGCTTAAAATGAGCGGTTTCTGCTCATATTTGCAGGTAGCATTATTTAGGCCGGGACGCTCTTTGGGTGCTTTCGGATGCAAGAGGGGTGCAAAAACCGCTGTTTTTACCATCCACGCTCGCCCTTATGCAGCAGAGAAATAAGCGCGTACGCCTTCTGCGGTTGCCTTCATGCCCTTCTTGCCGGCTTGCCAGTTTGCAGGACATACTTCTCCGTAGGATTCAACGTGCTTGAGCGCATCCACCAGACGTACCAATTCGCTCATATTCCTGCCTAGGGCTAGGTTATTGATGGAGGCGTGTTGGACTGTATTTGTTTTGTCCAGCAAGAACACGCCGCGCAAGGCAACGCCAGCCTGATCGTTGAGTACGCCATACTCGCGGGCGACGGTTTTGTTCAAATCAGAAAGTAGGGGGAATGTAACGCCCTGGATGCCCCCTTGC
>RGUK01000189.1 GCA_010027825.1 bacterium | reverse complement strand
AGGAATGTTGTGCAATCACTGCAACAGGGGTCTTGGGCATTTTAGGGATGACCCGATGCTGTTAGAATTTGCAGCACAATATTTATATGCTGCGCATGATGCGCCTAAATGGAAAAAATATTTAGAAAAGGCAGAAACAGCATGACAGAACATCATGAGACCCTTAAAACCGCACTAGATGCAGCGTCTGTTGTAACAGCAATTGGCACTTTCATGAATGCTTTACCTGCCGTTGCAGCGTTATTTACGATTGTATGGACGGGCATTAGAATCTACGAAACCGCAACCGTGCAAAAGTTAATTGCAGCATGGAAAGAAGTGGAGGATAAAGATGCCTAGTGTAAGCAAAAAGCAGCACAACCTAATGGCGGCGGTGGCTCACAACCCGAAGTTTGCCAAAAAGGTCGGTATCCCGCAAAGTGTGGGTAAGGAATTTAACAAGGCCGATAAAGGCAAACAATTTGAAAGAGGTGGTGAAATGGCAATGAACAAAATGAAAAAGCCCATGATGGGCATGATGGGCGCTCGTAAAGCCGTGGGCTCTGCAGTTAAAACTGCCGCCCCCGCGATGGGCGCTCGCAAGTCTGCAGAGGATGCAAAACAAAGAATGCAAAAGGCTATGCAAAAGAAAGATAGTGCTATGGCCGCACGTAAACCCGCCGCTCCGGCTCCTGAAGCTACAGCCCCGGCACCAAACATGAAGAAGGGCGGTAAGGTCAAGACCAAGTGTATGGCCGGTGGTGGCTATGTTCGCGCGGCTGACGGTATTACTCAAAAAGGCAAGACTAAGGGCAAGTTTGTATGAGACCGAGTCGGGGTATGGGCGCTATTAATCCTTCAAAAATGCCGAAGGCTAAAACCATTCGTCGTAAAGACAACCCCGACAAAGTTACTCAGTACAAAGAAGGGGGCCTGAGTAAGGTCAACGAAGCGGGTAATTATACTAAGCCGGGCATGCGTAAGTCTTTATTTAACAGCATTAAAGCTGGTGGTAAGGGCGGCGCTCCCGGCCAATGGTCGGCTAGAAAAAGTCAAATGTTAGCAAAACAATATAAGGCTCGCGGTGGTGGATACACAGATTAAAACTTGTACTTACTGCAAAGCAGAAAAACCACTGACGGAATTTTTTAGCCGTGGCGGTAAACTTGCGCATTTGTATAAGTCAAGATGCAAACTTTGTATGCAAGCCAAACGCCAAGAATGGGCTGTAGAAAATAAAGACCACTTAAACGAATGGCGCAGAAAAAATTGGGTGGTAGCTAATAGACGACTGAAAAGACGCGGCGCAACACAAGATTTGTATGACCAGCTTTATGAAGCACAAAAAGGATGTTGTGCGATTTGCAACGAGCCAGAAGAAAAGTTTGCGTGGCTGTGCATAGACCATGACCACAGTACCGGAAGAATTCGAGGTCTTTTGTGCCCTAATTGCAATAGAGGTATTGGGCTTCTACAAGACAATGTAGAATTACTGCGTAAAGCAGCCGAATATATTCAAACAGCGAAAAAGGAATTATGTCATGACTAAAAAGTGGATTCAGGAAGCCATCAAAAAACCCGGTGCTTTGAAGAAATCGCTTGGTGTTAAGGAAGGTGAAAAGATTCCGGCCGGTAAATTGGCTAAGGCTGCTAAAGCTCCCGGTAAAATGGGTCAGCGCGCGCGTCTTGCCCAGACTTTGAAGAAGATGAAGTGAAGAAGCCCCAACAAAGCCTAAAGGCTTGGACGGAGCAGAAGTGGAGAACTAAGAGTGGTCAACGCAAGGACCGAAAGCAACCGGAGAGCGATACCTCCCGGAAGCGGCGATTAAGTCGTTATCTCCGTCAGAATATGCTGCAACGACTAGAGCGAAAAGAGCTGGAAAAAGAGCAGGAAAACAATTTGTAGCACAGCCTAAAACTGTCGCAAAGAAAACATCGAGGTATAGGTAATGGGCGCTGCGGCCACTAACGGAATCCCATCTGGGGGCAATCCCGTATCTAGTATTAATAAACAGGGGCCAGCCTTAGGCGGTAAAGGTGGCGGCACATCCGCGCCCGCGCAAATACAACTTCCTCAGCATATCCAACAGACCCTTGCCGGTATGTTACAAGGCGCAATGCCGCAGAACCAAAAGCCTAATGGGTTTAATCAAAATGGATTTAGCCCATATATGCAAAATCAGCAGCAACAGCAATATCAACAGCAGCATTCTTCTCAAATGCCCAGTTCGCCGTTAACGTCAGCATCAAAAACACAGCCGCAAATGCTAACTGCAGCCGGGATAGGCAGCTTAAACCTTAACAACATTATCAAATAATGGACTACGAACGCTATAAAAACCCGGATGGGAGCCTGCCCGAATGGGCAGAAAAGTTTAAGGAATGTGAGAAGTATATTGAAGACGCGTTGCAGTATTGCAATGGAACACATGAATTGCAGGATGTGGCAGACCAGATTTTTAACGGCGAATTACAGCTTTGGCCTGCTAAAGATACAGCACTGGTATCACAAATTGTTGTGTATCCAAAAAGAAAATCTATTCATATCTTTTTGGCTGGCGGGAACATTGACGAATTAATCAATATGGAAGAATCAGTATTTTCTTGGGCGCGTAGACAGGGCTGTGATATGCTGACTTTTTCGGGTAGACTTGGGTGGAGCCGCAGTAAGCTGAAAAATCGCGGATACAAAGCGGACCATATCATGATGGTAAAGGATATTTGAAATGGGATTTTCAAGCACTGGGTCTACTGGCACTGGAGCTAATAGTAACCAAACTAGCGGCCAAACTAGCAATCAAACCGGTGTAGGGTCTAATCCTACAACTACTGGGCAAACCCAGCCTACCGGTTCGCAATACGGCGGTAAAGGCGGCGGATACGCACAGCCTAACCCGCAAGATACTCCGCGTAATCCGTATGCGGTCAATACAGATACATCATCTCAACAAGCGTACATGCCATTTGGGCAAACCGCCTATGGGTACAACATGCAGCGTTTGGCACAGCGCATGGACCCTTCCGCAGCGTTGCCGGGTGATTACAACCGCCCCAGTTTCTATCAACCGCAAGCCCCGCAGTTTTTCCAACCTCAAATTGACGTAGAGGGGCTAAAGTCCGCTTTTGGTGGAAAGGGTGGCGGTACGGCCGATACTAAAGGGTCTACAGATACAACAACCCCGGCTACCACTCCCGCAGCTACAGATACGCAACAGCCGCAAAACCAATATGATACTAGGTTCAGCGCACTAGAAGAAAAATTAAACCAACTTCTAGCCGCGCGCTCTGGCGCTGGTACAACAGCCCCAGCTACCTCTGATACGACTACTCCTACCGGCACTTCGGCCGCTACTTCTGGTACAACAGCCCCAGCTACCTCTAGTACGACTGCTTCTACCGGCACTTCGGCAGCTACAGATTCTGAAATTAAAGATACTGGAGAAGCTACGTATTCTCAAACGGCGGCCGCTAGTAAATTTGGGGTTGGGACCAACGCAGCGGAGCCGTCTAAGCCGCTTACAGATACACAATTATCTGCCGCAAAAGAAGCAAAAGCCGCCGAAGCAACGGCTACAGCAGCAAAAATTGACCCCGTTACGGGGAAGCCAAAATATCAATACGGTACATATACTGCCCCTACTGATGAGCAACTATCTGGGCTGGGTAGTAAAGCAAACATTCAATCTTACTATAATCAACAGGCTGCTAGGGCTAAAACTGACTTAGCAGCGGCGCAAAACGCGCTAAAAGCTGCGCAAAAAAGCGGCTCAATGGATGACCAAGTAGCCGCCCAAAAGCAAGTTAGCGCCGTCTTACAACGCCAAGCTCAAATTGCCGCGGATTCAAAGAAGACATTGGCCCAAGTAGGCAAGACCGGCTATCAAACAGCCTCGCAGATTCAAGCTAGCAAGGATGCAGCAGCTAAAGCCGCAGCAGATAAACAGGCAGCAGCTAAAGCACAGACGGACGCAGCGGCTAAAGCCAAGGCAGATGCAGCAGCTAAGGCCACAGCAGATAAACAAGCCGCGGCTAAAGCCAAGGCAGATGCAGCAGCTAAGGCC
>RGUK01000188.1 GCA_010027825.1 bacterium | reverse complement strand
AACGCTCGCCCTGAGCTTGTCGAAGGGTCAGGGCGAGCGTGTTTTGATAGCATTGATAACGGGGTTTGAGCGTGGTGTACTTTTCACAGCGCCGCTACCACGCGTTTCACTACCTCATCAATTGGCGCCTTTACCGAGGCGCCGGCAGCGCAGCGGTGGCCACCGCCCCCAAAGGTCTTTGCCAAGGCGTTTACATCACGCTCTTTTGACCTAAAAGAGAGCTTGGTGCTACCGTCTTCGGCTTCGTAGCACAAGATCGATACATCCAAGGGATTGAGCTCGGCCAGCAAGTTAACAATGCCTTCTAAGGCGTCCGTCTGCAGGTTCCTGCGCTGAAGGTCACATTGTTTAACCACAGCCCACACAGTTTTTTTTGTTTCATCGATGGATACGCTTTGTAACACATCCCCCCACAGCGGCAATATGCTTACTTGTTTGAGGGCAAAGAGCTCACGCGCGAGGTGTGCAATGTTGCTGCCGTAGGCAAGACACGCCTGGGCGGCAGCAAGCGTGCGCGGTGTGGTTGATTGCGTGCGAAAGACTTGTGTGTCGTATAGGATGCCAAACAGTAGGCATTCTGCAATCTGTGCATCCACCAGTTCGGGACAGCAGGTCATAAGCAAGTGGTATACCTCTTCGCAGGTGCTAGCAGCCTGTCCGTTTACTATGTTGACCGTGCCGGTGATGGAATTGCTGATGTGGTGGTCGATATTGATGAGCGGTAGCGCCCTGAAGGCTTCAGGATAATACAAGCGCTCGTAGTTTGCTGTGTCGCATGCAATAAGCAAATCAGGCATCTGGTCGTGCTTTTGGATGTGGACAAGGGCTGGCTGGCGCTTGAGAGGGGTATCTAATTTGCTTGGATATATAGCTTCCGTAGTTTTTCCCAGCTTGCGCAGTACCAAGTCAAGTGCTGTGCAGGCTGAAACGCCGTCTGCATCGGGCTTGTGATGGGTGAGTAAGGTGATTTTCTGTGCAGATGTGATCAAAGACCAAGCGGCTTGGTAAGACATGCAAGACTCCTTAAGAAGCGCCCCCTGGGAGGGTGTAGAGCAGTTTTTCGATACAGCCTGTCAATAAGGGTTTCTTCTTGTAATCATTTTGTAATTTATTTTTTTCCGAGGGTTACGATTAGTGCCTGTTTGACAACATAAGTCACTTCTCGTAATCTGGTTCAGTTGCTTAAGATAATTGTACATTGGACAAAGCTAAGCATACAAAATTTTATACAAAATCCTAACTGTATTAACATGTCGCGTGCTTGGGTGCGTGATGTGGAAGGGCGCATGTCATGATAACCGTTGAGCAGGTACGTAAAAAAGAGGTAGGTCTTGGTAAGAGCAAAACCTACAATGAAATAGTAGATTATTTGGATGCACAAAAAGCGTATGAGTATGGTGAAGCTTGCGTGCGTCGCATGAAAGAACTTGACCAAGCGCTTGGCATGCCTTCTGCACACCGCGACATTATTTTAGTTGGTGGTACCAACGGCAAGAGCACAACGGTGCATTTTGCAGCCAAACTTCTCAAGGAAGAAGGGTTTAGCGTTGCTACAATCTATTCGAGCCACCTTTTGACCTACAATGAACGCGTGCACGCTCGCCTTGAGGCGATCAGCAACAAGTCGTTCACCGATCTGATGAATGAAGTTATCACCGCTGCTGAGGTTAACAATATCAAAGCTACTGCTCATGAACTCATGTTAATGATGGGCATGCTGCATGCTAAACAAGAAAACAGCGATGTAGTTATTGTTGAAGTTGCATACGGCGGCAAACTTGATGCAGCAGCCTATTTCAATGCCAAACTTGCGGGTATCACGCGGGTTGCTGAAGACAGCCGTGGCCAATTGGGTACCGATTTGGACTTAGTTGCTTTCGAAATGATGGAAATTGCAAAGCCGGGCTGCTGGTTCATTTCAGCAGAACAAAGCAAGATTCGTTTGCAGAAAATGAAAACATGGTGCGATGAGCATCACGTGAAGTGGGCAATGCCAATTCGTAAGCTGGCAAGCCTGCCTTATATGTATGAGCAGCTTTATGGCCGCGTGGCTTCGCTGGGCGAGCGTATAGCGCAAATTTATGTCGAAGACATCAAAGGTAAGTTCTCACCGTTCCTGCGTGGTAATTTGCTTGCAACGCAAAAGGGGCAGCGTGGACGTCCAACCCTGGAAGCAAAGCGTCAAGCAGAGCTCAACCCGGTAAAGACCTTGAAGAATTTCTGGACAGAACATTTTGATCTGTTGCACGGTCGCTTCGAGTACCTGGATAAGGAAAATCCATGCATGTTGCTTGACAATGCAAGCAATTTAGATGCACTAACTAACCTCTTTTTGGGCGTGCGCTTGTTGCACTATCAAAAAACGGTTAAAGGATTGGTATTGGTCCTTGGCTTGCCTAAAGCAGTCAATGCCATGGAAGCGATCAAGCTGGTACGGTACTTGCTGAAAAAAGTAAGCGGCCAGATCTTGTTTGTGCCGCTCTCAGGCGATATGGTATGCCACGACGTGCAAGACCTTGCCATGATGGCAAAAGAGCTCAACGTGAAAGCAAAGGCATGTACTTCGCTTAGCGATGCGCTGGCGCAGGCAAAGAGCCTGGTAGATGAGCGTGATGGCTTGGTGGTGGTTGCTGGTTCTACTGGTCTGGTGAGCGAATACTGGTCACTGCGTGGTATTAAAAAGTTTTAACGTCATAACCTCCTCTTGTTAAAATAAAAAAGGGCTGCTCACAAGGGCGGCCCTTTTTTATTTGTTGGCGCGTTGCAACAAAAATGCGGCCCCAGCTCCGGGTGGAGCGTGGGAGCCGCATGGCTACAGAATCTGAATGAATTAAAGCGCTATGGCGCCGCCTGGCTTGAGTTTTGCAAGGCTTTGTGCTTTGCCCTGCATGACAACCATCTCTCGGTCAACTGAGCTTAGGTAATCAAGCATCTGTTGGGCGTACTTTGGATGGCGCAGTGCCATATCAATGTTTGCTTTCAGCAAACCCATGGGATTGCCGACATCGTAGCGTGTGCCTTGCACTTTGTAAGCAAAGACTTTCTCGCCGGAAAGAAGCAAATTTTGGATAGCGTCAGTGAGTTGAATTTCGCCGTTAATGCCTGCGTGCAGCTCATCAAGCGCATTGAAAATGTTTGGTGAAAGAACATACCGACCAATGATGGCAAGGTTTGATGGTGCGTCCACAGGGCGAGGTTTTTCTACCAGTTCTTTCACTTGGAAAAGATTTGGAGAGAATTGTTTGCGCACCCCGATAATGCCATAGGCCCCTACGTCATTCATAGGTACTTCTTGCACGGCAACCACATTGCATTTTTCTTGCATGGCAATCTGCATCAGCTGTGCCATACAGGGAGTTGCAGTGTTGGTGATAATGTCGTCGGGTAGAAAGACCGCGACATGCTCCTTACCGATGACGTGGCGCGCGCACCACACCGCATGGCCAAGCCCTAGGGGTTCTTTTTGGCGCAAGTAAATAAAGTTAGAAGCGTGGATGATTTTATTCACCCCTTCCATCAGCTCTTCTTTTTTGCGAGCAGCCAAAAATTGGTCAAGTTCAGGGTAAGGGTCAAAGTGATCTTCGATTGCACTTTTGTTTTTGCCTGTGATGACAATAAACGTCTTCAGGCTTGATTTAATGCCTTCTTCCACAATGTACTGGATGGCTGGCTTTTCGAGCAAAGGCAACATTTCCTTGGGTGTCGTTTTCGTTGCCGGTAAAAACCGTGTACCTAAGCCGCCTGCCGGAATAATGGCCTTTGTTATCATACTCTCTCCTTTTGCCATTTTTCTGAGCGATAGAGCGACGCGTTAGAATTGCTCTAAGAACTTTAACCTTCCACCGTATAAAAGTCTAATATCATCAATGCCGTACTTGAGCATCGCTAGGCGGGTTAGGCCAAAGCCGAATGCAAAGCCGCTATACACTTCTGGGTCAATACCGCATGCCCTAAGCACGTTGGGATGCACCATTCCACCTGGAAAGACTTCAATCCAGGTAGAACGCTTGCAGACTGAACAACCACTCTTGCAAAAGACGC
>RGUK01000187.1 GCA_010027825.1 bacterium | reverse complement strand
CTTCTTTGTAGTTCCACGATTGGTAGAGGCGCGTGCGCTCACCGTTCGGGCCCACATTGAAGCTGCTAGTTAACAGCCCTTGACGGCGGGCCTGTTCAGCAAGGCGGCCAGCCAAATTGCTATCAAAGCTGCTCACGTGCCGGGACAATGCCATGCGATCAAACCGTCGCGTGTTCTGCGTGTCAACGGCCTGCACCAAGCGATCAAGATCATCCCTGCCACCATTGACTGGCCCTTCATAGAACCAACCATACGTAGCCGGATCTCGCCGCAGGAAATGCTTCCCAGCCAGGCCGCTACGACTCTTCGTCCATTCAAAAATGAACTGCGTTGTGTCGTAGTTATTGTCCTGTCGATAAAGCTTCACCACTTCACTAACGTTGGCCTCAAAACTGGAACTGTCACGAATGCCGCCACTCTTGTTTAAGTGGTGAAGGATGACAATGCTGCATTCATATTCATTGGCAATGTCACGGAGTTCATAAATGCAATTGCCAGCGTCAGAGCGAATCAAATCCACGTCCATGCCAGCAAGGCAGGAAGTGAGACTGTCGATCATGATGAGCTGCGGACGATGCTTTTTGATGTAGGAAAGAAGTTGGGGGATGTTGTTGAAGCGCCAGCGATCAATAAAACCAATGTCGCCCTTGTCTAAATTCTCGTTGTCGTCGTAGCCAATAATCTGCATCTTTTCTGCAGCATCAACAACTGGCTCGTCGCATTGAATGATGAGAGACTTGCCTTTCTTGCAACGGCGACGGCTCCATGGAGAGCCAGTGGCAACGTGCAGGGCCCAGTTGTACAGAAGCGTACTCTTGCCGCTGCCAGGCGCTGCAGCCAGCAGCATGACGCTGCTTTCTGGCAAAATGCCAGCAATGGTCCAAGCGCGAGAATCTTCGGACATGGCGATGGTCTTGGCGTCCATCACCTCCATCTCCTCGCGGCCATGCACGCGGGATCTCGCTTCAGCCAGAAGCTTCTCCACTTCCGTGGCCGGCATCTTCACTTCATGAAGCGTTAGCCACTCTCTCGCTTCAAAAATTACTCTCGCATCGTTGTTGTAAAGACCAACCATGCGTTCAAACGTGGCGATGATCTCCTCAAAAGAAGGCCGCCCGTCGCGGCCTTCGTGCCTGTCCTTGAAGACGATGGAGGAAAGAATCAGTTCTTGGTCGGCGCCATCGTCCAACCAATCGGCCATGTCGTAGCCACCATTTTGCGGCAAACTTTCCCATTCAAAGCTATCCGGCTCTGCGTAAAGCCACTGTGAGCCAGGGTTATCAGCCGCCACTTCGCGCATGAGCGCAACGCCAGGCTCATCACGGTCTGGGCAGAGAACTAATTGATGCTGACGAAAAAGTAGAGAATAGTCACCATTGCTTCGATATTGTCCACTGCCACCAAGAAAAGTAACAGCAGGAAGCCCCATTTCCCAGAGCTTGTCACAACACAATTCGCCTTCAACAACAAAGACTGGAAGACTATTTGCCTTAGAAAAATCAAGGGCTTCTTGATAGCGATAGGGAAGAATGTTTGTCCTAATTTCATCAATTACTTTCTTGCGTTTCTGTGCGTCAGGGGGGATGGTTGGATATTGTTGGCGAATGTTCTTTTTACCAGACGAATCATCGCGCACCACCTCCAAAACCGTTGAACCATCACGGTTTGCATAGGGGAAAATGTATCTTTGGTAGGGACGCTGAGGGCGCTCCCAGCGTTGCAATGGGGCAATGGCATTGCGAATTTCAGCGCGATGTTTGGCTGAAGGATCATTGAAGCAGTTGTATGCGCCAGTCTCTTCGTTCACGGAGAAGTCGTTGCCGCCGCAGGCGGGACAAATATATTTACCTGCATGGTCGCTCGGCTCCAGTTTGCTGAGGTGTTCAAGGATGGAAAATGCCATGGCGCAGCAGGAGATGGGCTGGTTCTAGCAGGAAAAAGCCGCCCTGGAAGCCTCCTGTCGTTTCTTAACGCCAGCTTTAGAAACACTGCGGTTGACGCCCCTGGGAACCATGGCTAACATGGCCACGTTGTCCATACTGGCCATGATTGCATTGCCCGTAAAACCTCCACCTCACCAACATCGCCCACGAGGCTCGCCTTTCCCTGAGTGAGACCATGGAGCGTCTTGTGCGCTCCACTCCCGTGTGGGAAGGTAGCGCCACCTTGGCAGACGGTGCCTTTTGTCTCATCGAAGACTACGCCGTCTCGCTTAACGATTCTCCCGATTCCCTCCTTTCTGACGACCATGAAAGTTTCTCAGCTTAAAACCGCCGCCGAACAGTTTTTGATTTCCCATGGAGATGGGGAAGTGAAGATTGTTTGGGAAGTTGGTTGCTTTGAAGAAGGCTACAACGCTGAGTATGAAGAAGAAGTGCATGATGCACGAGTGGTGCCCGATTGGCCGTTGCCTGGCTGCTCGCTCGTTTTTCCCGGCGAGGAAATTGAGCAGAAATTTGTTTTGTTTTATGGCGAGCCCAGCAAGCCACATCACCGCCAGCTCCCATGACTTCCGCCTCTTCCTTCACTGTTTACTCCCCTTCCGAATTTTCCCAAATGGACGACTTTTCCAAACAAGCAATGATGGATCGTTACAACGGCGTATTTGCCGCGCTGGAAATTACTGCTGATGCCTTCAAGAAAGCTTACGACACCCCTGACATTGGCCCCCACATCGAGAAGGATTACAAGGGCTTGTCCTATCTGTCCTGGCCGTTTGCCTACCGCTACCTCAAGGAGCATTTCCCCGCTCTATTTGTGGCCTTTGAAGAAAAGACCATTGGCGAAGTGGTGTTTGGCGGGCCTGGCTATTACTACCTCCGCCCCTATTTGACGGACGGCATCAAGCGCACTACGGCGCTGATCTTTCGTTAAGTGCATCGCCACTTTTACTGGTCTCGGCCTGCGTCTTTATGCAGGCGAAGACATTCCCAAGGAAGATGAAAAAGCAACGGCCAAACTCCCGCTCCAACAGGAAGCTCCGAAGCCTGCAACGCGGGGAAGCAAGAAGGAAGCGCCAGTTGCAGCAGATGCTGCTGATGCTGGAGCAGAGGCAGCTCCTGCCGCCGCTTTCGATGCCAAAGAAGCCCTAACAAGCTTCTGCAAGGCCAATCCCTTGGGCTATCAAGACGAACAGCGCAGCCTTGCTGCTGGCAAAGCCGCTCTCGATACGCTCGGCATGACCCGCGCCACTGAAATTAAAAGCTGGCAACATTTCGGCAATGTGGTGTCTGCCATGGTCACCCTCTGGGCTAAGGATCAGCAGATTCGCATTACTAAAGCTGACATGCGAGCCGAACTGGACATCATCATTGCCGCCACCACGGTGGACGAGATGGTAGCCAAAGTGGCAGCGTTCGTCGCAAAAAAGCAATAGACCTGGCAGCGGTCCGCCTTGAGCGGGCCTTTGCCGGATCCTTGTGCTTAGACAGCGATGGACTTCCCGTTTCTGAACCTCCTTCCGCCATATTTGGCTCATGACCCATTAGGACTTTTCCTTTTGGTTTTTCTCATTGCCCTTACCGTTGCCCTCCTCGTTTATTTGCTATGGACCATGATTTCCCGATAGAAAAATGGACTTATGGCTATCGCGAAGGCGATCTCCATTTGACCATGACTTCCGACACTAATTTTTGTCGTGAAGTGATTGAAAACTTTTCCCACTTTCTCCGTGGGGCTGGCTTCTGCGACAGCAACATCATTGATGGCTTTGCTGCTGTTTTGGAAGAAATGGAAAGCGTTCGCCCATCAGCCATCGTTCATGAAGAATCATGAAACCCTCCTTGACAAATGCCACGAAGCATTCTGGAATTGGCCTGACGATGGCCTCAGCAGTGATCATCGTATTGCTGCTGTTTTCAAAGTTCTTGCTGACGATCCTCTTGTGGATAGGCAGTATCTTGCTCAAATTTCACGCAAAATCCTCATGTCTGACATTGCTATGTGCCAAGGCGGTGAATGCCCTGTCCGCGAAAACTGTTGGCGTTATCTCGCGCCTGCTGATCGCTGGCAAAGTTATTTCGGCACGCCGCCATTCACTGAGGAGGGCT
>RGUK01000186.1 GCA_010027825.1 bacterium | reverse complement strand
TCGGGGCAGCGATCCCAGAAAATTTGCTGGACGCTGTAAGGGCGGTAGCCGTCCCAAATCTTGAGGCCGAGTCCTTGTTTTTGCAAGGCAGCTTGAACTTTTTTGAGCTTTTCTACTACGGCGCGACGCAAAAAACAGCGTGCCTGCGCGTATACGGCCTTGCCGGTGAAATTGTCATCGGTAGCGTATTTCAGGTCCAGAATAATGGTAGGAATTTCGCTGGCAACATCAACCATGTCTTGCGGGCTTACGGGGTGATTTTTCTTGTTCAGTGTGTTTCGATAAGCTGCTGTTGCTTCGCGTACTTGCACGGCAATCGGAGAGGCGGGCCGTATTGTTTTGGCTACGTAGGTGTTCATCATGATGCCACAACATAAGAGGGTGAAAAAGTGCATACGTTCAGCCTTTCCTGTGGTTGACAGGGCCAGTCCAACAGGTGAAGCAAAACAGAAAAACTATTTGTTGGCAAGGGGGTGTTCTTAGACGGCGTCCAATTTTTTCTTTAGACGGTAGGAACCAAGCGCAATCATGCCGATAGCCAGGGCACCTAAGACGACCAGACACAGGGGCCAAGGCAGGCTGTCACGGCCGCCAAGAACGGTGCCGCGGATGCCTTCCATCAGGTAGGTGTATGGGTTTAGCAAGCCGAGCAAAGCGGCTTTTGGCCAGAGGCGATACAAGGTAGGCCAGGTGAGATGGGTGAATTGCTAAAGAAGGTAGCAACGCATAAAGCAGCTGCAGCACAGACAGCGTTAGCGGCAAGTAGCATGATGGCAAACGCTCCCCACTGAACATGTGCAAAATTGAAGCAATCCCAGAGCACTAATCGAATGCAGGTTATAGCAACCACTGAGATAATCAGTTGGTTCATAAAAAAGGCGATAGCGGTTCGCGCGGCAACTAACCAGCGTGGGATGGGAAGCGTCAGGAGAAAGTTGATTTTCCGGTCGCCGTTCAGATCGCTGGCAAAGGTCATAGCATGCGGATAGATGGGCATTGAAATGCAGGAAGCAATGATTCCCCCAACAAGCACGGCCACAAACGTAGAGTCTACGCCCATGGCAGGGGCGATGCGTCCTGCACAGGTAGCCGTTACAATGCTCCAGATGGACGAATTAATGGTAATGTGATGAACATTTTTTTTCAGCACTAACCAATCTACGTGGAGCATGTGTCCAAGGATGCGCAGGTACGAACGCCATGTATTCATTGCAAAAAACCCTCAATAAGCATTGCTTGTGCTTGAGGCACGCTGAGCCCACGGCTTTGCAGGTAAAACAAATGGTCGTCATTAATGGTACTTACCGCGGCGCCATGTTTGCAGCGCACATCGTTTGCTTCAATTTCCAACTGAGGGATGGACACCGCACGTGCTTTTTTGCTCAGCAAGATGTTTTTATTTGCTTGCTCGGCATTTGAACCCTGAGCCCCCTTGTGGATGCGGATCATGCTGTTGCAGCTAAGACGCGAGGTATCGTCACAGATTGCCTTGATTAGCACGTTGCTGGTGCTGTCACCAACCACATGGTCCTGCAGGGTATTGAATTTGATGTGCTGGCTATCGCGCGTAAGGCATGCTGCGCGGACATCGACGTTGGCGCCAGCGCCAACCAAGCTGATGGTAATATTTTTTTCAACTGCTGTTTGCCTGCAGTCTTCTACGGCGCGCAGCTGGTAGGTAACCGTGCTATTTTCCTGCGCGGCGATGGTGACGGCGTGCTTTACCGCACTTGCTTCTGGCGCGCAATCAAGTAAATCATCAATGATGGCAATCTGTTCGCCAGGCAACGCCGTGATGGTAACAGCAACCTGCAGTGGTAGCTGGCCGTCGACCATTTGGTCTTGGAGCATATGTTTGAGCGAAAGCGTTTTCATCCAACGCTCCCTTCCATTTCCAGTTCAATAAGACGGTTCATTTCCACCGCAAATTCCATTGGCAGCTGTTTAACGAAGGGCTCGATAAAACCATTGACGATCATCGTGCGTGCAGCGTTCTGATCAAGGCCGCGGCTCATCAAGTAGAAGATTTGATCATCACCGACGCGGCTGACCGATGCCTCATGGCCGATGTCGACGTTGTTTTCGTTGATATCGATGTACGGGTAGGTGTCAGAGCGTGATTGATCGTCTAAAATGAGTGCGTCGCATTGCACGTATGATTTGCATTCTTCAGCCCCCGGCACTACTTTGACCACACCGCGGTAGCTGCCGCGACCGCCCTTACCGCTGATCGATTTAGAAATGATGCGGGAATGGGTGCGTGGTGCCAAGTGAATGGCTTTGCCGCCCGAGTCTTGGACTTGGCCAGGCGTGCTTGCCATCGCAATAGAAAGAATTTCCGCACGCGCGCCTTCTTCTTTGAGCACGACGGCAGGATATTTCATGGTAACGCCGCTGCCAAGGTTTGCATCAATCCATTCCACCACCGCATCTTGGTAGGCAATCGCGCGCTTGGTAACCAAGTTGTATACGTTACGTGACCAGTTTTGGATCGTGTAGTAGCGGACGCGAGCGCCTTTTTTGGCCACAATTTCGACCACAGCGCTGTGCAGGGAGCTTGCCTTATAGTTTGGTGCGGTGCATCCTTCAACGTAGGTGACCGTCGAGCCTTCGTCGGCGATGATGAGGGTGCGTTCAAACTGGCCCATTTTTTCTGCATTGATGCGGAAGTAGGTTTGCAGTGGCACTGTTACGTGCACACCTTTTGGCACGTAAATAAAACTGCCGCCGCTCCAAACTGCCGTATTGAGGGCGGCGAATTTGTTGTCATTGAAGGGAATGATGGTGCCAAAGTATTCTTTAAAAATCTCGGGATATTGCTTAAGCCCGGTGTCGGTATCTAAGAAAATGACTCCTTGATCAACCCATTCCTGCTTGAGGTTGTGGTAGACCACTTCAGACTCATACTGGGCGCCAAGGCCAGCCAAGTGCTTCTTCTCCGCTTCTGGCACGCCCAGGCGATCGAATGTGTTTTTGATGTCGCTAGGCACTTCTTCCCAGTTTTCAAACTGTTTTTTTACCGGCTTGATGTAGTAATGGATATCGTTGTGATCGAGCTTGGAAAGGTCAGGCCCCCAGCTTTGCATTGGGCGCTGCATGAAGTTCTCCAGCCCTTTGAGGCGCAATTCAAGCATCCAGAGCGGCTCATTCTTGCGTGCTGAAATGTCGCACACAATTTCTTCGTTCAGGCCCAGCTGGGACTTGAACTCATAGTTCTCAGGGACGAAAAAGCCTTCTGGGTAACTGTTTTGGGTAGCTACCGCATCATGTATGGGTTCAGACATTACGATACCATCGGTAAAAAGGGGAAAATCTACACGTCCTAGTTTACTGAAAATGGCGATTTTTAAAAGGGGAGGGCGCATCCGCTCGTTTAGACCCTTCGACAGGCTCAGGGCGAGCGGGCAGGCCCCTTGTCGCTCACATGAGTCCTCAGCCCTGTCGGCGGATCCAAGAGTTTGCTTGAGCGACGTGCTGTGCGCCTTCGCTTCGCCGCAGCTGGAAAATAAGAATCGAAATAGCCGCCGGGGTCATCCCCTGAATAAGCTGTGCCTGTGCAATGGTTGCAGGACGGTACTGCTGCAGTTTTGCCTGTAGCTCCTTGCTCAGCCCAGGAATTGCCACGTAGTCAAAATTTGCTGGGATCGCCAGCTGCTGGTAGCGCATTGCCTTGTCTGCCTCTGCGGCTTCCTTGGCCAAGTAGCCAGCGTACTTGATTTCGGCGTGTACGCACAGCAGGGCTCTGCTGCCCAGGGCACTGGTTGGCAATCCTGCCGCTGTTAGCATTGGTTCAAGCATCGCGCGCGCTTGCTGCTGGAGCTCTGGGGTAAAATCGACTGCTAGAAGGGCTTTGAATAAGGCAGACTGGGCGCCTTGCTCGCGTGCAAAGGCAACACAGGCCTCAACGACTTTCTTTTCAAGGAGAAACTTTTCCCACAGTCCATCCTCAATGAGCCCGAGGGTGCGGCCATATGGCATGAGGCGCAAGAAAACGTTGTCTTGGCGCAGCAGTAGGCGGCGCTCGGCACGAGAGGTGAACATCCGGTAGG
>RGUK01000185.1 GCA_010027825.1 bacterium | reverse complement strand
GAATATTATCTTGGAAACAGGATGGCCTACCCGGACAAAAATCCCGCCTTCACTATCATATTATTGATGATGCTGTTGCAATTCTTGAAGAATTAGAAAAGGAGTATTAAAAATGCAAATTATTGAACTAAGACGCTTGGACCGTGAGGGCCGGGCGGTGGAGAAGGTGCCCGGGGTGCGGATCACGCCCAACGGGCTGGTGTTTGAAAAGGTGTTAAACATCGAGCAGTGGAAGGAGGTGGGCCGTGCCCTGCAAAGCTTTAAGCGTGCGCAAACATGGTTTGAGGCTGATTGGCTGGCTCGCGGCTCCGCTTGGTTTGATCAATCTGAAATGGCAGAAGCTCTTGATCAGTTAGAGTTTGATTTTGGGCCAAAAACAAACGCATTGATAACACTTGGCACAGTGCCGATTGAAAATCGCAGACCTGGGTTAACCGCGGCTCACTACCTTGTCCTTCAAAAGCTAAAAACTATAAAAGAGCAGGACAAATGGGCGAAAACTGCTGAATCGGAAAAGCTAACTCCGAACGACTTAAATCGGTCAATCGCTGCCAATGCGGTGGTGCGCGGATCTGACGAGAGATCGAGCGGGATCTTCACGCTGGCGGCGTGGGTGATGGAGTTTGAGGTGTGGAAGCGATCGCTGGATGAGGGCTGGCCGGGTGACACGGCCTGGTGCGCCAAGGTGCGCGAGCAGATTAGGCCGGTGATCGAGTTTGTCGAACAGGTTAAGGCCAAGGACTAGGTGCCGGATCTGGCCTGGCTGCGCGACGTGCTGGCCACGTTGCGGGGGACGCTGGTGCGGATCCGGGAGGCAAGCGCCAACCCGGACGTGCGCACGGCGATCGCGCTGGTGGACACGTGTCTGATCATCACCGGAAAAACAAAGGAGGAAGCATGCAAGACGACGATAAAATCGAGCGACTGAAGGAACAGGTGCACCGGCTGACGGCGGCGAAGATGGAGCTGGAGGACGAGCTGGCGCTGCTGCGGGGGGCGGTGCGGGACAAAAATGTGCAGATCCGGACGCTGCTGGAACTGGGCACTCAATACAGCAAGGCGGCGCTGGAGCTGGTGGGTGCTAACCATTGATCAGCTGAAGGAACGGATCCCGCTGCCGGATGCGGCCCGGCGCCTGGGGATCGCGGGCTTTCCGGACGGGCCGGGCAAGATGTGCAGCCCGATCCGGCAGGGGGACGACAACCCGAGCTTCTCCATCTGGCAGGGGGACAAGGGGCTGGTGTGGACGGATCACGGAACGAAGGAGAGCGGGGACCAGATAACGCTGATCGAGAAGGTGCGGGGGGTATCAAACAAGCAGGCGATCGACATCTTGAGGGACTGGGCGGGGGATGCCTATGTGCCTGCAGTAAAGAAAGGGACAAAGCCACCGGCCAAGCTGACCAAGATCTACAGCTATTACGACGCGGAGGGTAAGCTGAGGCACCAGACGCTTCGTTATGAGCCCAAGATGTTCCGACAGCGGCGGCCGGCATTGGAGGGGGAGCAGGCTGGTAATAAAAGGGCCGGAAGGGATTGGGAGGGAAACTGGTGGATCTGGTCGCTGGCAGGGATCACGCCGGTGCTGTACCGGTTGCCGCAGCTACTGGCCAAGCCGGAGGAGATGGTGTTTATTTTTGAGGGGGAGAAGGACGCGGATGAGGCGGCTGCAGTGGATCCGAAGATCCTGGCCACGACGTGCCCGATGGGGGCGTGTAAGTGGAAGGACGAGTACACGGCAACGCTGGCCCGGCGGCGGGTGCTGATCTGTCCGGATCGGGACAAGGCGGGTCAGGACCACGCCATGGCAGTGGCAAGGGCGCTTCGGGACAAGGGGGCGTGCCAGGTGCGGATGGTGCGGTGGGAGCTGCTATGGCCAACGGCGCCGATGGATGGGAAGCTGGATTTTTACGACTGGATGCAGGTGTGGAGGAAATCGGCGTGAAGGAGGGGCAGGTATATGATGCGCTGCTGGAGGCAAGCGCGGATGTTTCAGACTTTATCGGTCAGGCTGAAACAGGGCCGGCGGTGGTCAGCGGGGTGCTGCCAAAGATCCGGCTGCCAGGGAATGGGCACCGGATAGGGCAGACGGCGGAGGAGCTGGGCAAGGCGCTAAGGGAGCAGGATTTATTTGAGAGGGACGGGATCGTGCTGATGGTGAACCGGAGGGGGCGGCTTTCGGTAATGGCCTCCGAGAAGTTTCACAGCTGGATCGAGGACCACGTGGCGCCGTACAAACTGGGCGAGCACGGGGAGGAGGCGGCCAGCATGAGCGACAAGTGCGCGGCCGGGGTGCTGGCGAGTGAGCAGTTTATCAGGGAGCTGCGGCCGATCCGGAGGGTGGCCACGGTTAGGCTGCCGGTCATCCGCAAGGATGGGACGCTGGAGCTGCTGCCGGAGGGCTATGACACGGAGATGCAGGTGCTGACGCGATCGGAAATGGAGCTGCAGGACGACATGACGCTGGAACAGGCCAAAGAGACTTTTGACCTGTGGATGGTGGATTTCCCCTGGCCGATGGATCCGGCGGAAGCGGCGAGGAGCAAGGCGGTGGCTCTGGCCGCGATGTTTGCGCCGTATCTTGACCTGATGCTGGCCCCGCGGGAACCACGGCCGGCTTTTATATTTTCAGCCAACTCAGAGGGGGCGGGTAAGACGCTGCTGTGCAGGCTGGCGGTGTGTCCGGTCTTTGGGCCCATGAGGATCACGGCACCGCCAGAAGGCAGTGACAGCGAGGAGCTAACCAAGGCGCTGAACGCGGCGGCGATTAACGGGGAGCCTTATCTGGTCTTCGATAATTGGAGGGGCGAGATTAAGTCCAGCAGCCTGGAGGCTTTCATAACGGCTAACGTGTGGGGCGGCCGGGTGCTGGGGCAATCCAGAAATTTTGAGGTGGAAAAGTCCTGCCTGATTTATGTCACGGCAAACACGGCAAGAGTCAACGCAGACATGAGGAGGAGATGCCTTCAGCTCGGCTTGCATGTTCGGGAGGCTAAGATTGAATCAAAAATTTACTCCAGAGCGATAAGCGAGGAGGACATTTTATCGGCCCGGCCGCAGCTGTTGGGTGCCCTATGGGCATTCGTAAAGCACTGGGATCAGCAGGGGCGGCCGCCTGGGTCTGTTAAGCATAGCAGCTTCCCAAGGTGGTCTGCGCAGGTAGGCGGCATCGTGGAGCTGGTGACGGCAGTGCATCCATGCACTGTCCCTCTAAAGAGCGCAGACGATACCCTTGCAGACATGGAGAAGCTGGTCGGGGCAGTAATGGTGGACGAGAGCCAGCCCTTGCTCGAGTTCCGACCAGCTGAGCTTATGGCTAAGTCTAGGGAGTTAGGTCTGTTTGCTTGGGTTCTGGACGAGGAACCACCCGAGAATGATAAGGAGATACGCAGAGAGCGGTCAGCGTTCGGCAAGATCCTGGCTCGGTTTGATGGAAGGTCTTTTGGTCTTAAGAGATTGGAAGTTAAGGGAGAAGGTCACGCGCGCATGATTCAAGTGCACCATGTTGCCTGCCATGTCGCTGACCATGTTGTGTCGCAACCCGCTCCCTTTTAATTATTTTTAATAAAGTAGTCATGGTTGCCATGGTAGGTTGCTGTTTTACGCCATTCTTATGCCTGCCGCCTCCGGCGCGGGCGCGTAGGCGCGCGCGCGCGTTTGGGTATGTACTTACCATGTTGACCATGTTGCCTTGTCTTCTAGTCCCTAATAAAGAACCTCTTACGGGGTGGCATGGTGGCCTACATGGTCGCCGCATGGTGGGCAAACAGGGGAGGAAATCTATTAAAACCTGCAGATACATGCGCGGTTTAAGACCTGCGCACTTTTTGAGCGAGTAACCTTATTGCTTTCTAGGTTGACAGAAGGGGGTCTGTCTATGACCGCTAGTGATTTAGCCAAGGAATGGGGGTGCAGTCGGCAGGCCGTGGCGAAGTGGGTCAAGAGGGGCATGCCTTTAGCCAGCCTAGAGGAAGCCAGCGCGTGGCGGGCAGCTCATTCGCAGCGAGCGCCTAGGTGCCGGGTGGCGGTGGCGGCCGCGTCCTACTCGG
>RGUK01000184.1 GCA_010027825.1 bacterium | reverse complement strand
TTTGCGCTTGTTGTTCAAAGGCAGGGCTTCGCCTTCCTTCTGCTAAATCCTGTAAGAACTGTTGCCCGGCATCGGAGTTGAGCAAGATAGCCGCTGCATCTTGTCCACTGTACATGTACGCGCCGTTGTGCGAGGCATCAAATACGGGATCCAGTACGCGCAATGGATCCATCATCGCCTCGGCGTTTACCATTTTGCCTTGGAAGGCAGCGGCGAAAATCGCTTTTGCCGCGTCCGTTTTTTCGATAACGCCGTTTTGCAACGTGCGCACCTTTTGCATCACGTTCTCATAGAGCGAATACAGCGCTTGTGGGCTTTCCGATACGGCTACCTGTAAAGCGGCAATGTTTGGCAAAGCATTGGTGCGCTCATGCAATACCCTTGCTTTTTGCACATCTGCAAGGCCGGCCAAGTTGTCTTGGTTCGCGGCATCCGGTACGGTAACGGTTGCAAAGAGCGGCTCGTAGGCTTTTACGGATTCGTCGTAAGATTTTTCCAGCGCCTCTGCGGTGTTCTGCTCGGTTATGGACAGCTTGACGTCTTCCCCGCTTTCCGGCAGGAAGTTCTCGTTGAACTTATTTGCATCCGTCTTTTCATCCGCCGTCATATCCACATCGGAAATATCCACTGGCTTTGCCCCTTTCTTCCCGCCGCCTATGCCTTTGAGGTATTCGTTTATGGCGACCATCATGTCGGCCATGACGTTCTTTGCAATCTTTACCTCGCGCCCGTTGAAAGTAGCGGTTGCGCTTAGCGATTGCAAGAACTTCTGCGCGTCCAATTTGGTGGCAAACTTTACGATATATTTGCCGGGACCGAACGTCTTTGCAAGTATGTCGTTGACAATCCCTTCCACGCCTTTTGTAGCGGCAAAAGTCTCTACATCGCCAATAGCCTTGATCAGTTTTTTCGCATACTCCGGGCCATTGGGTATCTCTGTTTTTTTCCAGTAGATCGTAGGCCGTGGGTCGGTAACGCGCCCTGATTCGTACAGCTCAAGCGCCTCGTCCAAAGACTTTATGTCCCCATCGGTAACGCCCCGGGACATGGCGTTAAAGAAGTTGACCACGTCCGTGGTATCCGTAAAGCGCACCTCTAAAACGCCTTTGCCTAATATCTTTGCAAGGAGTTCGTTTACGGCGCGCTCTATTTTGGCGATGGTGGAGTTGTCGAGGATTTTACCGCGCAGGCCTTCGTCTAAAAGAGCGGCAAGTTCTACGACAAACTCCTCTGGCCTTTTCTCGAGGTCATACATTTTAGTAAATTCCTCGACTTTCCCCACAAGCCCTTGCAGGTCGGGCACTTGCTTTAATACGCCTTTCAGCCTATCGGCAAACGCTTTCATGTCAGCCTGCCTTTTTTTCTTTGCATTTTTTAAAGAATCGGAAATTGTGGCAAAGTCTGCATTGAAGTCTAATTTTTCGTAATATTTCCCGGCTTTCGTAATGACCGCGTGCGCAAGCTCGTGCGATATTGATTCAGGGGTTGCTTCGGTAGCGTTGACAAAAATATCCCCACTAAATCCGTCAAATCGAACACCTGTAAAAACAGCTTCAAACCGGGTATTTACTTTGAACTCTGTAATGCCTATACGGGCGCCTAATTTTTCTGCAACATTTTGTAAAGATGCAATTTTATCCAGTACGCTTTCTATCCGCTGTCTGGTTGTGCTTGGGTTTTGTTTGGAAAGGCGGAGGTACAACTGTATACCCTTTTCCATCCACTTCAATATGGATTCTTTGCTGTTCTCGATTGTACCAACTACCGAGTAGTCCTTCCCTTGTAACGTAACGGTAACTGGCTTGTCAACTGTTGCGATAGGCCCCTTTTTCTTAGGCTGCTTCCCTACATTACCTGTGGCGGGCTTTGTGGGTTTTGCGGTTCTTGAGGTTGGTTTGGTTGTTGGGGCTGTTGGTTCCTGTTTTGTCTGGTCAGCAGCCTCACGATCGCCTCGTTTACCCGCCTCCTTTTTAGTTGCTTTTTGTTCATTGAATACCTGATTTATAGCTTCTTGTTTGGAAATGCCTTTATATTCCGGCTCTACCAATGTGGCCGGCCTGTCGTTTACAAGGTTTGCATATTGCAGGAACATGTCGGATATTTCGCGCTGTGTCTTTGCCTCGATGATGATTTTTGTCATTGCGAGCACGGCAGGGCTGTATATTTCGCGGGGCGTTTTTTTATCCCCACCGAAAATATCCATCATAATTACCCAATCGTCAAAACCCTTTGCCCCGCTTGTCTCAAAATCGTTGTACGCCAAAATCGCATCCTGTATTTCCGTGATCAGGCTTTTGTTTAGCGGAACAGAAAAGATAGCGGGCATGGCCTTTCGTATCCCCTCCTGTGCCATATACGGCATGGATTCAAAGAACTCGGGCAGGGTCATGTCGCCGCCTTTGTACAGGAAGTGCTGTACTACGCGGCCAAGCTCTTCTGCCCCTTTAGCGGTTAGTTCGCCGTTGGCCGTGATACTTGCCAACTGCTCTGGGCGTAGGCCAAAAATGGGGTATATCTGTTTGAATGTTTGCTGTAAGCGGTTGCCTAACGGTACGTTGCGCTCGACCACAGTCTTTGCCCCGGTCTTTTTATCAACGACCACTTCCCTTGTGGAATACCCTTCGCCGAAAAGGACGGTAAGGATTTTCCCCATGTCTTTAAACGAAAGCCTGTTCGCTATGGCAATAGGGTTTAGCCTTACTTTGCCCCCGCTCTCTAAATCCTTTACATCGTAGTTTCCAAGTTCGATAGCCGTTCGATCGTCAACGTTTACCTCACGCACCAAGACGGGGTTTTTAAATCCGGCCAACTGCTCGGGGCTAATGCCAAACTTTGCCGCGTTCGCCATTAGCTCGTCGCGGTATTGTGTCCTTCCTTCCTCATATCCGATACGCAGGCCAGCGGAACGGTTATTCCCTTGTATGACCTCGTTGCGCGTGTTCACCACAGGCGCACCGGAATATGCGGACGGTTGTTCGCCCAACTCCCCGAAGCGCGGGTTTTCGGCAAACTCGCGTTCTTTCATTATGCTGTTCTGATCGGTGCGCGGCTTTGGCTGCGCTTCCCAGATAAAGTGCAATGGGTTTAGTATGCCCTTTTGATGCGAAGGCTGTAAGGTTTCGGCCTCAACGATTTTGTAGGTAAACGGCACGGACGTACTGTCCGTGAAACGGATTTCCCCGGTGCTTCCTTTTACGCCTTCATCCACCGGATTGCGCACGTATTCGATCCCGTCTTTTACATAGCGCCCTTCGCTACGCCTTTGCTCCCCTTGCCCGCGCAGGATGTTCTGCGTTTCGGCCTCATCCTCTGCAATCTTTTCAGGGGTCGGCGCGGTTGGTGTTGTCGGCGCGGTTGGTGCGGGCGTAGGCTCTACTGGCGGCGGCGTAGGCTCTGATTCAATGTCTATGTACACAGGGCCTTCTTCTGGCGTAGGTTCTACCGGCGGCGGCGTAGGCTCTGATTCAATGTCTATATAGACAGGGCCTTCTTCTGGCGTAGGCGGCGGTACTACTTGCCCTTCTTCCGTCCCCGGCTGCATCCCGCCGCTGACAGGGCGATTGCCAGTATCTGCTTCTGTGGGCGCTTGGTTTTCGACGCCTTGAGTTCCCGGATATTCTGGCTCACCGTCTTTTGGCTGCACTTGCTCGACTTCTTGAGTGGCATCTTGGGCTTGTTTTGATTGTGATACGATTTGGTTTTCTATATCCTGACGCGCAATGGTAACGGCATCATAAATATTTGCTTGTTCCGTGCCCGGCGTTGGTAACGACCTTTCCCCGGTGGTTTCATCAACCGTCATCAGGGAATCAAGATAATCGTCAACAGCCTTTGCTGCTCGTTCTGGCGTTACTTCCCGATTAATGCTCCTTCGGCCTTCTTCATCTTCTTCGCCAAAAAATTCAGAAAGAAATTCAGATAATATAGTATCCGCTGAATTATTAACAAACTCGGACACTTGCGGTGCGTTCGGTGCGGGAGCAGCAGGTGGTGCACTTGGAGCAGCAGGTGGTGCACTTGGAGCAGCAGGTGGTGCACTTGGAGCAGCAGGTGGTGCACTTG
>RGUK01000183.1 GCA_010027825.1 bacterium | reverse complement strand
TCTTTCTTAATCTTCTGACCTTTTTTCGTAAGTGGACTCATTTGATTCTTCCTTTTTAGTTATACGCATTATTTCTTCTTGAGGATGTCAGATACAGACTTCGCACTCCACATCTTACAAGACCAGTAGTTTGCCTTCCATTTTGGACCAGGGCTTGAGCAATTATGACGAGCTCTGTAGTTCTTTCTACGCTCTGGATCATCTCGCTTGATCTCCATGTTGGGATCTCCGAAGTTGACCTTTATGATATTGCCCTTGTCGTTCTTCACATATACGGCAAACTTTTTAGGACCATCTGGAGTTCGGAAGGGCTTGTTCAGCGTTACGCGCTTTCCATCTTTAGTCGTAGCCATTACTTTAATCTCCTCCAATGCACCCCAAGTAAGATGCGTTGCATAAACCTATGAAATGGAGATGGGGCAATCGTCGATACAAATGAGACCTTAAAGTCTGACGTAAAGCTCCATCTCCAAATCTCTCTAGGCACTTTAATCACTATTCAGCCTTTGGCAGTGCGGGCCAGTCCATCCAATGAGTTACATTAGATTTATTAAACCCCCACTCGCCGTTACCATCCTGCTGGTAGTATGCCGAAGAGCCTGAACGAGTTTCTCCGTCATCTTGAACAACAAGGTATAATCGAACCTCCTGCGCGGGAAGACTATCTTTAACTGAAACCCACTCGCGGCTATCGGACTTCTCGCACTTCTTTGAGATCATGTTACTTATTGCCATTTCAATCCTCGTTGTTTCTATACCTATGAGACATCGTAGCCAAAATACTCTCTTATTGAGTTTTCAATCTCTTCGATTGTCATCACATCATGGACTACGAGTAGATCCTTTAATAGTATCGGCTCTTCCATCATTACTTTACAAATATAATCTAACATCTCCATGCGCCCACGGAGTATTAGCTTATAGATTGTACCAGCTGGGTCATCGCCTGTGCTTTCCTCTGCCGCCCTAAGAGCCATGATCTGCTCGTCGGCGAATTGCCAAATGGTATCTGCTGTTATGAGCTCGATGGTTGACCAGTGCTTTGACATATTACTTTCTTACAACAACTCCATTGTTAGCCCAGTCAAGGCACTCAACGGCGATAACGCCATGCTGATCGAGTAAGAGTAGGGCTAAATCTACAAGTGGTAAATCCTGATGTTGATGAGCATAGACCTCTATCTCTTGGATTCCCTCGTACCGATGTTCATAGGACTGAGGAACTGATAGCCATAGGCGAATGGAATACTTTGGTACGCTAATCTTTAGGATTCGTTCTATTGTCATCTTCATACCCACTGGGGATCGTTGTGAGCTTACTTCTATGCACAACAGAGCCCTTACGCATCACTATACGAGCCAACTTACGACCTTTGCCAAAACGCACAAGAGCAGGGTGCGGTCTCCTATAATGTGGAACGTGCTCTATTGAAGCTCCTATATTCCATCCGTTCTTTCCCCTATCTTTAGCCATGGTAAGCATCTGAGCTCGTCGCTCTATAGATGCCTCATCCCACTCCTTCTCATGCTTTTTAAGTATATCGGGCATGATCAAATCAGAGTCTTGATCGATTAGAGCTAGGCAAGCACATAGTCTCACTACTGCAACCATTGTTTCGTCGGGAATCTTAGCGCCAACGCTGAAGCTGTCGTGCTTTGGAAAGATTTGAATAGCTTGTTCGATTGTAAGATCCTCCCTAAGCGGGAAGAAGTTAAACGCAAGGATTGGATGCCCGATCTCATCGACTTCTTGAGTATCAAAGCAAATAGACATGCCATCGATTAGCTCACTTTGCTCAAGGTCTTTTGATACAGGTTGAATACCAAAGATTATCGATCTGATGCGCCCCTCTGCCCATACAAGGGGCTGGTCTTTTAGGGTATCAGGAAGCCTAATCTCTATGGGCTGTATGCTTATGCTCTTAATAAATGAGCACGGAATATCCAGATTGAGAGATAGGAGCATCGGAAGAATAGCTGGATATACATTGTAGTAGGGCTTGTTGTTAGTTATCCACCGCGCCTCCATTTCACCACGGCGATATGCAAACGCCTCGCCTCGCGCCTCAGCCATTAGTTTGTAGTAGGAAAGGAAGTGTTGTTCGCCAGAAAACTCATGTCTTATATTCAGCTTCTTTAATAATCCCCAAAGATCCTGGTGCTTGTAGAACTCCATAGCTACTAACTCCAATCATCTTGAAGACATGATGCAACTACGCAAATAAGCGTACCGATTAGGCTTATAGCCACTAACGCTATTAGTATCGCTAACATATTTACCTCCCAATAAAGTTGACACGGCTAAACCATAGTGCCATAGTTGACACGTTGTATCAACTAGAAAGGAGGCAAATAATGCCAAAAGTAGGACAGTCAAAGCTCCTTGATAAGGAGACCCATATTGAGGGAGTTAATGAGCTCTTGAAAGCAATCGCCAAGAGAGGCGATAAGCGCCGCGGCGATGTTGTGATAGCATACGAAGAGGACATTAGCGTGTATGCTGTGCGAATGTGGTTCAGCAGACCAATACCAAAGCGGCATTGGAAAACTCTCGCCAAACTATCGGGATTCTCCGTCGATAAGATTGAGAAGATTGCCACGGGTAGTTTCAATATGAACGCGATAAGCTAGGAATTATGTTAATACTAAATACTTGGAACATTCTCGCAGACTTAACTCAACAGGAAATAGATAGCTTGGACGGTCAATCGGCTGTTGTTGCTAATGTACTTGCGGACAATACCGGATTGTACGAGGAAGTTAAGATAGCGCGATTCAATAAAAACATTGGATTTTTTGTCGATCAAAATGGACAAAACATCACAAATACAGAAAGCGGTGGGAGCCTATATTTCTTTATTGTTCCAGACTTAGGATTTAATATCCCAGTTAATATACCAATCCTATAGGTCATTAAGATCGTCAGGGAATTGCTCAACGAGCTTCTCATTGAGCTTCCTGGCGATCTCAGGACATACGTTCTTAGCGGGACAGAACCAACACCAAGAGCCCTCTTTGTATGTAGGGCTTTTTACTTTCCCAGCCATCCACAAAGCCTCCTCTGCGCCCATGGTTAGCTTCTCCTCCCAGGCTTTAAGTTCCTCGGATGAATAGGTTACCGTAGTCGATACATCGCCTATGCGCGGCTGTACGATACGAACCTTAACGCTACTTAGGGACTTCTTGGAGCACTTCTTGAGAGCTACGGCGTAGTAGGCAAGCTGTGGATTGTCCTCGGTCTTCACCTTCTTGCCCTTGCCATACTTCAGATCAACGATGACTCCAGTAGGCTTACCGTCGCGCAGACCAGTAGCTATAAAGTCAGCCGTACCAAACATCGCCATGTCCTCGTTGAATGTGAGGCGCTGCTCAATCTTTATGGTTGGCGTAGAATCAAACGCCATGGCTTCTTCAACACACGCATAGACATACTGCATCACATAGCCATACATCTCCTCGTCTTTGGCTTTACATGCCTCAAGGAACTCGTCGGAAAGGGTGTAATTACGCTTAACCCACTCGTGGAGAATCACCTCAGAGAACTCGTGAGCCCTTGTGCCTTCTAGGGCATAAGGGGAAGTAGGAGGCTCTGGGACTGTCATCGACAAACTGACAGACCCAGGGCACTCTAGCCACCTCTCAGCGGAGCTCGCCGAACAAAGGGCGTGTTTCCTTTCGGCGTGGTTGCCTGTCTTTGATTCTTCGCTCATTATCGAACAAACCTCTTTCTCCAAAGCTCATGGATCTTCTCGCCAAAGCTCCAATACCTGCTCCACCACACTGCCAGCGGATCGCCATGTCCGTCTGAGCTTATGCGCTCCTCATGCAACATGCGAATTATGTCATTCATCGCATCCTGATATCCCCTGTTGTAATCGTAGTTACTTACTTCGCTCACGATCTGCCTCCATTTGTCTCACCTTGTTCTCAAAGAAACTAAGTTGATTGTTTAAGATCCGAATGTCTTGTCGCAGCTCGGAAAGCTGCTCCTTTGCGGCTTCATAGCCAGCAAGGAAGGCGTCAAATACATTCACCCTTTCGCCGTTCTGCAATAATAGATCCCGATATTCCTCCGCTAA
>RGUK01000182.1 GCA_010027825.1 bacterium | reverse complement strand
TATTTGTGTCGTCTGCGTAGTCGAGCCGTTCGCTCATGTTGCTCAGTGCTTTGTGTACACGTTGCCACACGTCGTTCATCGCGGTGTTCAGTGCCTCGGCGTAGTACGTCTCGTAATGTTGCTTGAGCGTCTCGGTGGTTTCTTTCTCCATGTCCACGCGCCAGTCGCCCGATTCAGGCAGCGGAATGTAAGACACACTGAACCGGAACCGCCCACGCAGTCGCTCGATGGTTGGGTACTCGTCCGAATTGTGCAGCCCGCCCAGTTTGACTTGAGCCTGCGCGGTTTCCCACTCGTATGCTGCGAGGAACTTTTCTACTAGGTCGCTGAATTCGGCTTGCAAATGGGTGATTGTGTTCTGGTAATCAAAGAATCGCTTGGTCGGCAGCATGCCCAGTCCGGAATTGTTCCACGGCATTGTCATTGCGTAATGCGCGTTACGGGTGTTTGCCACGAACTTACGAATTGCATCCAACTCGGCGCAGTCGCCCAATAGTTTCTTACTGACGCTTGCCACGCCCATGTCGGCGTTCTTACTGGTGGTGACTTCTTCGCTTGCCTTCTTGTCCTTCTTGATGCCGGTCCAGTGACTAATGGACAAATCAACCAGCATCGCGCTGGAACTGATGGTGGGCACACTGATAGCAGGTGCGGTAATTTTGTTTTGCAGGGTTTGGGCCTGCATGGGTTGGGTTTGAATTGCGACGGTGGCGTTAGTCATTTTGAATCTCCTTGGTTGTTGTGTTAGGACTTTTCCTAACGTGGTTCACTGCTTGCTGCTCGCTGCTTACTACGTATTACTACACTACAGTCTATATTATAACAGAATACCCTCTCCTTGTCAATGTTTTTAGTCATTGGGTGTTGTCTGAGATTGGTTAGTGTCAGTCGGTAGGAACTGATACTCGTTGGCTCGGTATGCAAGATAGGTCTTATGGTTCTCCGCAATACGCGCCCTTCGCTTTGCCTCCTCCTCGCGGGTCATCTTCGCTTGGTTGTGGTGGGCGTTGGGCGTTATGTCGTCCCATGCTTTCACTTCGTTTTCTCCCAAATTAAATTGCCCGCCTTCGCGGCAGCGGTTTCTTCCAACACCAGCACGTACAAATCACGGCCCAGTTTCCGGCAGCGGCTGAACGGCCCAACCATATCCAGCACTTGCAGTAAGTCTTTTGGACGTACGAAATATTCGCGTCTCATCTCACACCCCCAATTAAGAAAACATACGGGCAAGCACGGGCTTGCTGAACTCGTAACACACCAAACGCTTTTTGTAGCCGTTGCCTACGTTGATACCACGGTAATAAAACAATGCCTCTTTCAGGCACTTGAACGCACCTTCGGCGTTACCGCCGCCAGTATCGAATCTGTAGCGGGTTTTGTATGAACCCTTGTCGCCCTTGCCAACTTGCACAAGGAATTTCTCGTGGCCCATAAGCGCAATGCGCTTGCCGTCTAACGTAACTTCAATCATCACACACCTCCTCGTTCGCCGCGTTCAAGTTGTCAACCACCACACGCAAAATGCGACCGGTGTTTCGCACGCGGTTTTCACACGCCTTCATTAGTTCTTTCTCCGCGTTGCTGCGTTCGGGCAGGGTTTGCAGTCGGTGTATTTCCTGCTTTTGACTGGCGATGAACCCATAGAGCGCAATTTCAACCATGCACGCGTCCGCGTACTCCAATTCAAACTTAATCACCATTCTTCTCCTTTTTTGTTAGGGCTTTGCCTAACGGTTTATCGCGGGTTCTTTTGGTTAGTGCCACGCAGGGTTGCGTGGGCCGATGTTGCGGTCACGAACTGGTAGCCGCCCTTGCCGTACTCTTGAATAACGCACCATGAATTGCGCTCGGCTTGGGCTGCGTCTTCACCACACATAAGGCACAACTTGTACCCAGCAGCGGCTCGTTTGGCGCTAAAGGTTTCTCCGCACAGGTGGCAGACTGGTTTCATGCGACGGCTCATTTGTTTCTCCTTGATTTATTTATGGGTTACTTGCTGTAAGACACCAGAATGGCGTCTTCGGCGATGAGGTTCGCTTTTACTGCGGCCCAGAAAGCATCGGTCTCGTGTTGCTCTTCTGCGATGCCCTGACTGCACCCGCCGTTGATGGCCTCTTGCACAGAATCGCCGCTGATGTATAACTCACAGGTGCGGCCTTGCGAATCTTGCATCGTCACTGAGTAGTCCTTAATTGCCATCTCGTTCTCCTTGGGTTGGTTTTGTTAGGGCATTTCCTAACGTCTTAACTGCTTGCTACTTCGTACTACGCATTACCACACTACAATCTATATTATAACATAATACCCCTTGTATGTCAATGTTTCTAGCCGGTTGATAGCAAAGTGAAATGTACCGTCGGAGTGTGTAAAACGCCGTCAGCGGGTGATATGGGATACCACGAATTGTGTTTTAAAAAAAATAATATTGGTAAATGTGTTGTGTGTGGGTCAGTAAGTCATTGATTATTAAGTAATGTTCCAAAGTAGAAAATGACTTTGGGGTAGGTTAGAGCTGGAAGTGGTCTTTGAAACGGAACAATTGCACCGCGCAAAAAGTGAGCGGCAGGGTCTGGCCCAAATGTGATGCACTTTTTTTCCCCCTACCCTTTTTTCTAAAAAAAGGTAACAAAGTAACAATACAAGAAACAATAGAATTTACCATTTTTTACTAGGCATGTTCTGATAGGACTCACAGCCCACTGCAATGAATTGGCGCCAAACTATAATGTTCCCACATTGCCAAAAAAAAGGGAACAATAGGGTACAAATGACGGAACATTGCACAGACTTTGAGCAGCACCACACAGGAATAACAATTTATTTATTTGGCAAAAGGTAACAATAGTTTTGAGGGTCGGAGGTAACAAATGGAACAAAGCAAAAAGGAACAGTTGGAACAAACCAAAAGGTAACAAACGGAACAGTCGTGGGCGGCACGCTGCTGTGGGAACTATCACAAACTTGTTAGGCAATGTCCTAACGTTGTACAAACTTAATTGAAAACAAATCGGCGGGGGCTTGGTGCATCTGGGCGGCACGCTGCTGTGGGAACTATCACAAACTTGTTAGGCAATGTCCTAACAATCGACGACGGTCGTTTTGTTTAGCAGGAAAAAGTTTTTTGTGTGCGGTCAGCTTCGCCGGATTCGGTCGCATGGTGCGGATACTACAGACAAAAAAAAGCCCCGCCGTAGCGGGGCCGTGAAGCGAGAAAGGTTTATTGGATTAAAATCGCACAACATCCGGCAAGTCACCCTCATTCGGCTTCACCTGTGCAATCGGTGTCTGCACGTCACCATCAGAATAAACATCGACGACAGCGACACCGTTACTACGGAACCAAACGCGATATTCCCGTTCGGCTTTGCCAAATTGCGTGATAGCAAAATCTAGCAGGTTGTTAGTGGCGTTCGACATGTTTCTCCCCTTGGTGACTACGTCAACGTCCAGCAACTTGTCGTCCTTTTTCGCGTCGGCTTTCTGCAGGCCGTCAATCAGAGCCTGAACTTCTTCGCGAATGCGGACCGACCACAAGCGCGGACCGGACCCAGCGCCATTCGTTTTGTTGTTTTCGCGACGCTCCAGCGCCTTGGCAAACTTGCCGATACGCGACCCGACTTCCTGACGCAGAACACGCTTGGTAGCCTTTTCGGTGTCACTGAGACCCTTCGACTCCGACAGAATCAAGCGTTGGGCGTCGTCGTCTAGTCCCTTCACAACGAAAGAAAATACCGCGTCGAACACGGATTCGACTTTGGTGTCCTTGCGCAGCATCGAGGCGCGAACACCGTCGCCGTACATGCCATCGATTGCGGCCGTGGTGGCCTTATTGGTGCTGGTCATGCTCTGCGATGCCGCGACAATCAACGCGCCAGTGTTGGCCGAGATGGTGACGGCGGGCTTGGTTTGCTTAGTGCTCATTTTATTTCTCCCGTGGGTCCGAGTGCGCCGAATGCGCTTTTTTCTCGCCCCACGCCATGTATTATACAGGTTTGGCGCCAGATGTCAATAGAAAATAAGACGTGTTAGGCAATTTCCTAACCTAGCAAACCCCACCCCTAGGGGGACACCCCATATAC
>RGUK01000181.1 GCA_010027825.1 bacterium | reverse complement strand
TCGCTCTTCTTTTTCAAATTTTGTAAACGTAATACCACATAGGCTTGGAAAAAGAGAATTACCAAGGATAAAAAGACAAACAAGTTATACATGTAATCCAGATGTGTTAATTTGCCAACGTCTGGAGAGACACCATCGATTACCATCCTGAATAACACCAGGATGGGGACGGCAGCGGCGACATAGCCCAGACGAGCGGTGTCGCTAATGTCTATCAGGAGGCAAAACAGGGCAATCAGAAAGAGCACGAACATTGGAAAATAAAGAGAGATAAGGTCTCGTACGCCAATGTTGTCAACGATGACTGAAAAGCAGGCGGCGGGGTAGGTGATGCTTAAGCCCTCTTCTTTGCTGGAAAGTGGCGCTTGTTCATAGCCTGTTACTACCGTTTGGTCTCGCATTGTCCAACTATAAACCAGCGTATGTTGGCCCAGCGTGAACTGCTCTGGCTTGCTAGTAAAATAGAGCTCGCGTGCAGTTACCGACTTGTTAGTGATAATGACGTTGAGGCGATGAGAGGCGATCGGAAAGTCTTTATAATCGAGCGCTGTTTTAATCGTGGCTTGAATGTGATAACTGGCAATCACCTCATCACCCACCAGCTTGATGATAGGTTCTGATTTGTAGAGCAGATCACCGCCCTGGGAGCGCACTACGTTTTGTATTTCAAACCGGCTGATTGTATCCAGAGACTCAGTGCCTATTGGAAATCGAAACCACACGATCCCGTCTATGGTGAAGGTATTTTTACTGATCGAAAAAACAGGCAAGTTGTTAATATGAAGGCCTACGGAAACAAGTGAGCTGGTGCGTTGCAGGCTGGGTTCCAGGGTATGCAGCGTGTGGATCGGATCGGTGACATCGTTTATGCCATCGTGTATGACAAGGAAAATTACTAGGTAGAGGGAGGTAAGAAGGGTGATCCACAGTTTTGCTTGCGTACTGCTTGATGCTTGCTGCAGTTGTTTTACCAATGACATGGGACGTCCTTACTGTTCTAAGAGCCAGGTGTGAGTGCCAAAGAGGTAGCGGTTGCTTGGATTAAATGAGACCGTAAACCCTTCTAAGGTGAACGGCTTCATACTTTCAAATTGGCGAATGATAGATTGTTTTTCGGTGCTTGCTGCTTGGTTAATAGCTTGTACGAGCAAACGCCCACAGATGTAATAAGCAAAGGAAAGCGAGCTGGGCAGTTCTTCTGGAAAGCTTTTGGCAAGGTCCTCACGATATTGGCAGGCTAGAGGCAGCGCTTGATCCTGAGGGCTTGGCGTTACCGCTGTGTAGGAAAAGGGCACACCGGCAGCACGCATGATGTGGGGGACTAAGAAGGTGGAGTCAATCCCGTAGAATGCAACCCCATAGTGGCCTCGAGCGAAAAGGCGGTTAACCAGGCGTGCCGTGGGCATACTTGCTGAAATACAAATAACAACTCGTGGATCGACATTGCAGAGCATACTGATTGCTGGTTGCAGATCTAAGGTGTGGCGGTTGTAAGATGCCAGCGCCAATGGTTTGTTGCCCGCTTGGGTGAGGGCTTGGGCGCAATAATTTGCTGCTTGGGTGGAAAAGGCGTCATCTGCATGAAAGACGGCGATGCGAGTGAGGAGTCGCTCTTGGACAATTTTCTTGACGAGAAGATCTATTTGCGGTGCCAAGAGCCCTGATGCGTTAATGATATTAGTTAGCTTTGCGTCTTGCAGCCGTTCATTGGTTCCCCAGGGGAACAGTACCGCGATGGCTCGGTTTTGTATTAACGGCAGCACCTTTAAAACGCCGCTCGTGCCCATAATGCCAACAAACAGATCAATGCCATCCTGCTGCATCCGTTTGATATTTTGTTCCGTTCTGGTTGCTTGTCCACGGTCGTCCATGCAGACTAACTGGACCGGCGTCTTCTCCGTGCCTACCGAGCAGGGGTGGTTGTTGAAGGCCGCTTGTAATCCTTTAGTGATCATAGCGCCATAGGTACCAAAATGCCCCGACAATGACCCAGAAAAACCGACCCGGATGGGTGCAGCAGCAAGCGAAATATTACTGAAGCATAAGGCTAGCCCAATCAAGCCTCTTAAACAGCGTGCCATGACGCCCCTCCTTTAGGTTAAATTGCATGCTTTTGACGCTAGCAGGCGGCAGCCACCTAAGTAAATTATTGGGCGGTTTTGCGGGGTCTAGTCCCGGCTCATATTTTCTATTAGAAATTATTGACTCAGTTGCTCTGGGAGCACTAGACTCAAAATAAGCTTATAAGTGCGCAATTATAAGCGTGTAAGGTACATGTATTATTAAATGGAGAGTTAAAAAATGAATAAATTGGCCTTGCTGCTTGTTTTAACAGGCATTGTCTCGTCAAATGTGATCGCTGGCGGTTATGACAACGACTGTCAGATCGACGAGGAAGATTTGGTAAGTGCGTCCATGAGCATGGACGATGATGGGGATGAAGACTAAAGCTGCGCGCTAAAACAAGCGTGCGTTTTATCTGACCCTTTTGTACCAAGAAAATAGGCAGTAGCGCCTGCACAGCGCTACTGCTTGTTTGCATATTGTGCATAGTCTTGAAAAGAGGGGGCTGCAAATGAAAAAAATTCTCGTGCTCTTGGCACTGATTAGCTGCGTGGGCGTGGCGCTTGATGCTCATTGTCGTAACGTTGACCATGCGACCAAGCGAGGCAAGCGTGGTACGCGCTACATTTGCAACGTAAAGACCCGCCAGTTCTACCAACAGTCCAAAGGGCAAGCAGGGGCTGATAGAATGTATGACAAAAATGCCGCCTGCCGTACTTGTGGTTGTTCAAGTGTTATGCACGATAGAAACTAAGAGGGCCCCATGAAGATTCATTTTCTAATGATAGTTGCTAGTCTACTGAGCATTTCCTGCCATGCGCGTTGCATCAATAGCCAACATGTGCGTCCACAGGGTGGCTCAAAAAAATATGTTTGTGCCGTGAAAAATTCCGAAACGAGCAGCTTTACCAAGAGCGCTAATGAGGTGCGTGGTCGCTATCCACTACTTTGTAATGGCTGCAAGTGTGCCATAGAGGCCCATACCAACGAATAAGCGGGTAACTTACCCCCGTTCTTCCACCCGTATGGCAGAGCCGGTTGCGCCTTTTTCCACAATGAAGTGCACCGGAAAGTTGTGCTTGAATTCAGGCAAGTGCGACACGATAATGATTTTGGCAAAATCTTGCTGAATTGCATACAGCGCGTCCATGATGTGCGCTAGGCCTTCTTCGTCTTGAGAGCCAAATCCTTCGTCAATAATCAATGTTTGTAGTGCTGTGCCTGCGCGCCGAGCTAATAATTTTGCTATAGCAATACGTAAGGCAAAGTCTACCCTAAAGGCTTCACCGCCTGAAAAGAGCTCGTACGGGCGGACCCCTGCGGCATCAGCAATGTGGATGTCCAGCGTTTCTTTTACGCCACCGCTCTTTAAATCTTTGAGCGATTCGATAAAAACCTGTGCTTGATTGTCCGTGAGGCGGGCAAGAAGGATGTTAGCTTCCTGTTCAATTTCGGGGATAGCCTCCTCAATCAGCAGCGCCTGGATGCCGTTCTTGCTGAATGCGGTGGCAAGTTGATTGAAGTGGTTGCTATTTGCATCGCATTCGTCGATGAGTTTCTTGGTCTGAGTAATGCTTTTTTGCAAAGACACGATTGTTTGCAGGGCGTGCTCTAAACGACCGATCGATTGTAAGCATCCTTCTTTATCTTTTGTTAATGCTTGGAGAGCGACTGCTAGCGTTTCTAATTGCGCCGCCAACTGTTTTTGTTGCCCGCAAAGCTCAGGCTCCTGGGCGACGTGCTGCTCCAGCGTGCCCATAAGCAGCTTGTCTTGTTTAAGGTGCGCAATGAGCTTAGTAATGGCGGCGCGCCTTTCGCGCTGGGCGGCCTGCATGGCGGCATATTCTTGTTGTTGAACAACCAGCTGATCAAAGGTTGCTCGCTGCTGCTTGAATTGCTCATAGGCTTCATGCTGCCAGTTGAGCCCGTCAGTTCGGCTTCAATTTTCTGCAGATCTTGGTGTGCTTGTAGGCATACGGGCTCCTGCTGAATGCTTTGTTCAATCGACTGCTCTAC
>RGUK01000019.1 GCA_010027825.1 bacterium | reverse complement strand
GGGCGAGTGCAACTCGCCCCTACGGTGCGGGCAGGTTGGGTGTGCCGGAGGCAAAAAGGTAATAGTGATAAACATTTTAAACATAAAAGGGTGCGATATATAGACAGAACAAACAGGATAGTCTTGGAGTATGGTGAGCTGGTGCCGCGGGTGATGACGGCTGATGCGTATAGTAAAAATAAGCAGCGGGGCAACATTGAGGTGCTTGGGTATGGTGGTAACGGCAGGGTGGTTGAGGTGTATTATGACAGTTTGCCTTATAAGTACCGGGCTGCTGTGGTGGCGGAGTATGGTAATTTGGAGGCGGTGCTGCGGGCTAATCCTATAATGAAGTTGATAAAGCCGGATGTGAAGGCGCGGCAGTTTTATGCGGGGTATTGTCTGAACCATGATTTGTGTGATTCGGGTGATGTGCGTAGGGCTACGCCCCACGCTGATTTATCTCGGGGCTTCGCCCCTCGTTATTTGCCGATTGAGGAGCAGGAGCGGTTGGTACGTCAGGCTGAGTGGCTGAATATGATACTGACGGTTATGCGCAGCAAAAAGGCGGTAAAAGATGTGTTGGGCATGGTGATGGAGGCGTTTTGGCAGCAATGTGTGCAGTTGGCGAAGACGGATAAGCCGGTTAATCCGGGGTTGCCGGAGAATTTGAGAGCACTGAAAAGAAAGGTGCAAGAATATAAAGATAAAGGTTACGAATGCCTTGTGAGCAAAAAGTATGGGAATCAAAATACGCGGAAGGTGGATGTGCGGTTGGAGAATTTGATATGCAGCTTGGCGGTAATACCTGCGTATGTGCCTACGGCAACGGAGGTGTGTCGGATGTTCAAAGAGTTTATGAACGGCAGGCGCAGGGTTGTGAATTTGGAGACGGGGGAGGTGCTGGACCCGGCTGCATATAAGGTGAATGGTAAGGTGGTGGTGCCGGCAGACAGTACCATTGAGGGCTATATGAATAAGCCGATAAACCGGATGTTGATAGATAAGGGCAGGGCAAGCCAACTGCAATGGCGCGATATGTATGCGCCACACGTGGTGCGTAAGTCTCCGGAGTATGCGTTCAGCAAGATTACTATGGACGATAGGGACTTGCCGTTTCAGGATATTGCGGGTGAGCGCAGCGTGAAGTGCTACATGGTGATAGATGTGGCAAGCGGGTGCTACGTTGGCAAGGCATACGGCAGGGATAAGGGCGTAGAGCTTATACGCGAGGCACTGCGTGATATGGCAGGATTGATAATGCGTAAGGGTTGGGGCTTCCCCTACGAAATAGAATTTGAGCGACACCTTACCGACCACTTAATGGGCAAGGTTGCTTCGGCTGACGGAGGTACGCCTCGCAATGACGGCACAGATGAGTTTATGCCGGATGTGTTGACGGAGGGCTTGTTGTTTACTAAGCTGCGTAAGTGCTTGGGCGGCAACCCGCAGGAGAAGCGCGCTGAGCATTTTATTAAGCGCAAAAAGCATGGTTTTGAAAGTAAAATACCCGGCTATTTGGGCAGGTTTTATGCGAAAAGCCTAACCACAAGGCTTAACGCGGACAAGGCTAAGGTGCGCTATATGTATGAGCAGATAGTGCAGCATGACTTGGATACTATTGACGAATGGAACAATAGCCTTCATCCGAATCAGCAGCTATACCCTAATATGACTCGTTGGGAGGTGTTAGAGCAACGCCAGAATCCGAATACGGTGAAGCACCCGGCAGAGACGGTAGTGCGTTATTTAGGCGTTAAGACGCAATGCGGTCTGAAGCGCGAGTTCCTAAATGTGCAGGGCAGCAAATATGCGCTTGACGATGTGTGGTCGGTAGCGCGCATAGACAAGTGGGACTTTGAATGCTACTATATGATGGAGGATGACGGCATTAAGACGCTGTATTTGTATGCCGGCAATAAGTACGTTACAACGGCAACGCGTGTGGAGCCTTTTCAAGAATCTGCTGCGGAACAGACGGCAGCGGATAAGGCATCGTTTGAAAAGCAAATGAAATACATCAACCAATTTAAGGCTATGGTGAAGGAGCGCAAGGCGGGATATGAGAAGGTGGGGGTGATGGTTAATGAGGTTGCTTCGTTGGTCGCTACGCTCCCGCCTCGCAATGACGGTTCGGATGGTGATTTGCGTAGGGCTACGCCCTACGCTGATGAGGGCGCAAACATTGCGCCCCTACGGGAGGCGGGTGATGTGGACGAGGTGTGGCACACCGAGCCGGAGGTTGTGCCGGTTAAAAGGACGTTTGAACAGCGGGTTTTGGACAGTATTTAGATTGTCTGAACTACGATTTTAGGTTGCTTCGGCACTACGTGCCTCGCAATGACGGAAATTATTAATAGGGGTTTAAAAGCAATACAAACAGCCTTTAAAGGGCATTAAAATAGGGAAAAAGGTATAGGGTATGCAGACAACAAATGAACAGAGGCAGCGGGTGATTAAGGCGGTGGCAGATGACTTGGCTATGCGCCAGGAGAAGGACAGCGTGTATAGTCAAAGTGCCCATGCGCGGTACTTAGGGATACAGGCAAGTGTGTATTCGCGGGTGCGGAATGGGGAGGTGCAGGGCGTGCTTGCCGATGGGCAATGGGTGCGGATAGCGAAGAAGCTGCACGTGGTGCTTGATGGGGAGGCTTGGAAGACAGCACAGACGCAGGTGTACACGTTTATGCAGGGTCAATTAAAAGCTACGCAGGAGCGTAGTTTGAGCCTGATTAATTGCGATTTAGTGGGTATAGGGAAGACCTACGGTGCGGAGGCTTATGCTGCCGGTAACGGTAATGTTACCTACGTTAAGTGCCGCGAGGGCATTACCCGCGGGGACTTGTTGAAGCAAATAGCGCAGGGACTTGGGATAGAGCCGAAGGGTACGCTAAGCTACATACGCGAAAAGTTGGAGCAGCAAATTGCTCTATTAGATAAACCATTAGTGATATTGGACGATGCCGGGTATATGAGCGACAGGTGCTTTATGGAGGTGAAGAGCTTATACGATGATACGGTTGACCAATGCGGTTGGTACCTGATAGGCGATACCTCTCTCGCGAAGAAGATAGAGGGGTTATTGGCTAATCAGCGGATAGGTTGGGAGGCTTTTTTTGATAGGTTTGGGCGCAAGTTTCAAAGCGTGAGCGATGCTTTGGACAGCGAAGCGGAGCTTGCTGCGCTTCGGCGGGCTGATGCGCTTAAAATTTTGGAGGCTAATCTGCCGGAGGCTACGGCAAAGGAAAAGTCGGCAATAATTAAGGCTGCGGGGCTAAGCCTTCGGGTGCTGAAAAAGGAGGTGGAGAAGCGGAAGATGGTGTTGGTGTGATTTTAGGTTGCTTCGTTGGGAGCTACGCTCCCGCCTCGCAATGACGGAATAATTGGCTATGAGGTTGCTTCGGTTCGCTACGCTCCCTCGCAATGACGGAATTTTTTTAACAATATAAAACAAACAGTATATGTATCCAACATGGTGGGAGTACCCGAAGGGGCGAATTAAAGTGAAGCGTGGGGATGTGGTGCGCGTGGGACGCGGGAGTATTGTTGTGGGTGCTGTGGAGACGGGGCATTTGCGGGAGTGGCTTGAAGGGGTGATGAATGCCCGATTTGACGGGGACTTGGACATTATGTGGGCAGGCGATAATGTGCCGGAGGAGGTGGTTCAGGAGCTTGACCGCAACGGGGAGAAGGCGCCGGTGCCAATAACATTTACGGTGCCGGTAGAGGTTGCTTCACTCCCTGCCTATGTTGGGACTACGCTCATGGTTCGCAATGACGGAAAAATTAAAAATGTTAAGGATGTTGTGTTTGAGGAGGGAGGGGGGTAGGTCTGAACTATGATTTAGGTTGCTTCACCTCCTACGGAGGTTCGCAATGACGAAATGATGGGCTATGATGTTGGTTCTGCGCTGTATGTGAATGGGTATCACAAGGTGAGGTTGCGTCGCCTCCGTAGGAGGCTCGCAATGACGGAAAGGTTGGCTGATGAGGCTTTTGTAGCCGAAACGTGTCCCGGTGGCGGGGCACGTACTAACCAGGTCTGAACTATGATTTTGGTTGTCTGAACTATGATTAAAATGATTACGTGATTGGCTATGATTATTTATAAATGTTAAAATTAAAGGGTAAAAATGGAAAAAAAGATAACGCATACTGCGCAGACGAGGGGGCAGTATCATTATAATGAGAAGTTGGTGTGCTTTATGACGGGCATGAGTGATGTGGAGCTATTTGACCTGATAGCGGATTCGGGTGTGGCGTGGGTGATGGAGGTGTTGGCACCGGATGATGATGAGGTTGCTTCGGCAACGCAAGCGTTGCCTCGCAATGACGTGCCGGAGGCGGAGGCGAGTGATTTTTGGGCGATGCCTGGTGTGTCGTTGTGGTGGTTTAATCAGTGGAGGCTTGAGGATGACTACCACATTTTGCCGGCATTGTATAAGATGACGTTCAGCTCTAACGAGGAGCGGGCAGCGGTGTATAAACAGATGCACGCTGCTGCTGTGGCAGAAGTAACTGCGCACCATGATATAATGCTCAAAGGTTTGCTTTCGGCATTGGAAAACAGTGCGAGGTTTTTGGGGCGGGCTGTCTGAACTGTTATTGTTTGAACTATGATTTTAGGTTGCTTCGGCACTACGTGCCTCGCAATGACGAAATGATTGGCTATGATTGTGTTAAATAAAAATTAAAAAATATGATAATAAGAATGACGGTGTTACCGGTATTGAAGGTGAAGTTGAAAAGGGAGAGGGCTGAGGCTCTATTGATAGCTGCGAGGCAGTTGGCTGCGCAGATGCGGATATACGTTGACCTGCAAGGGGAAGCCAACAATGACGGACATGACCTGCTGCTGCTACAACATCTGCTGCTGCTTATTGAGCAGATAGAGAAGCGCATGAGCGTGAGCCTGACGGGTGTAACGCTGCGATTTGATTGCGCTGCTGCGTGTGGTTTTGTGTTGGTTTGGGGGTCTTTTCTTGGCTCGTTGGATTTGTACACTGCGGGGATAGTGCGGGGGATATTGGGGGATATAGATAGGGCTAAGGTGAATGGGTAGGTTGTCTGAACTGTGATTTTAGGTTGCTTCGGCACTACGTGCCTCGCAATGACGAAATGATTGGCTATGATTATTGAAATAAATGTTAAATTAAAAGATATGGAAATAGAAGAAAAGTTGGTGATGTATGGGTTGTTGAGGCGGGAGCTTGAGTGCTATAATGATGAGCTGAATGCGATGCTTGGGCGTGTGCTTGGGGCGGAGGAGCATGAGCGGTTGGTGGAGGTGGTGGTTAAGATTGAGGTGATAGAGGGTAAGATTAAAGAATTGTTAAGATAGTCAGAACTATGATTAGGTTGCTTCACCATTCGCTACGCTCATGGTTCGCAATGACGGATAAAATAAAAGTTAAAAGGTTGCTTCGGCACTACGTGCCTCGCAATGACGGAGCCGGGTAGGCTCGCAATGACGAAAATAAAGAGTTAAAAAAGGGAAAATATGACAAAAGAGCAAAGAAAGGAGCGGGTGTTGGCTACGTTGACGATGTTGACGGAGGGTAGGTCAAGGAACGGCAGGGCATGTGGCGTTGTGGGGGAAGAGTGGATTTCGGAGATACTTGCGGGTGTGGGTAGTGCTGCAGGTCTTACGATTACGGAGTTGACGGGCAAAGACAGAAGCCCCGGGAGGGTAACGGCACGGCGCATGGCGTGTTGGGTGTTGCATAATATAGGCTTGGGCTTTAGAGCCACAGCCAATGCCTGCGGGTATGATAATCATACGTCTGTGATGTATAATGTTAAGCAAATTATAACAGACGTTACTACCGGCTATGCACCGGCAATGGAGCTGCTGAACAACTACCGGTTGGTGGTTGAGGGAGGGCAGCCGGTAACGGATGGCGGTGCTGCGCGGATAAGGAAGCGCGTTGCTGCTGCTGCGGGCAGGGTGGTGATGAAGGAGGTGCTTGCGGATAAAAGTACTCGGTTTGGGGTGCTTGGCAAATGGTGCCTCTGCTACCTACTCAAGCAGCAAGGCGTGGACAGGCACGTGGTGGCACGGGTGGCAGGTTATAAGAGCTATCATTCGGTGTATCATTTTGCTGCTAAGTTTGGCAACTTGTTAATGAATGGTAACTATAATGCGGTTAGGCTGCTGGGGGAGTATGAGCAGATAGTTAATGGGGTTGGTGCGGTCAGAGACCGCGTGCCGCGCAAGCGTAGTCAGGAGACTACGCTTAACGGTGCGGTTGCGAACAATGCGCAGCATTGGGGAGCGATGTTTGAGGCTACGGGGGTGGTTGGACTGTGATTGTCTGAACTGTGATTTTAGGTTGCTTCGCAACTGCGTTGGCTCGCAATGACGAAATGATTGGCTATGATTTTAGGGCGAGTGCAACTCGCCCCTACGAAACGGAAATTAAATAAGTATTTTTTAACAAATAAAACCATATAGAAATGGCAAAAAGGGTAAGTAAGCCGGTGATTACCGGAGTAAGCGAGGAGCAGTTTAACACAGCTTTTGGAAATTACGCTGCGGCGAGTGCGACAACGGATAAGGTTGTTGCGAAAATGGACTTGGCAATTCAGGCTATTCGTGAGAAGCACGCGGATGAGTTGGCAAGGCAAAAAAGCATTATGGATGAGGAATTGCCCATCATCCAAAAGTATTGTGAAGAAAATAAGCACCTTTTTGCGGATAAGAAAAGCCAAGATTTTGTTCACGGAACGGTAGGATTTAGGACAAGTCCTCCGGCATTGAAGACGCTGCCGAAGTGGACGTGGGATAAAGTGCTGATGAAGGTGAAGGAGATATTGCCGATGTATGTTCGCAAAAAGGAGGAGGTGAACAAGGAGGACTTGCTTGCTGACTGCCACGAAGAGCATGTTGCGCCCTTTTTGAATGAGGTGGGGGTGTATGTTAATCAGGAGGAGCGGTTTTTTGTGAATGTAAAGACGGAGGGGGAGTAGGTTGGTTTGTCTGAACTGTGATTGTATATGATTTTTATGAGGTTGCTTCGGCACTACGTGCCTCGCAATGACGGAGCCGGGGAGGCTCGCAATGACGGTTTCGTAGGGCGTTGCCCCACGCTAATGTATCTCGGGGCTTCGCCCCTGAAAATGAGGTTGCTTCGGCACTACGTGCCTCGCAATGACGGAGCCGGGGAGGTTCGCAATGACTAAATGATTGGCTATTAACAAATAAAAACTTAAATAAAATGCGCGTAGAAATGTTAAGGGAGTTACGGAGGAGGTATATAATTCATTGGGCGTGGATGCCGGGTGAGGTTGCTTCGCCTCGCAAGGGCGAGGCTCGCAATGACGCGCGCTCTGTGCAGCGGGTGCTCCGTTTAGAGCACCGGTATGAGCCGTGTGTTCGGTATTATGCCGATGTGAATGCGATGCTGAGCCATGAATGCCCGCTGTGGCGGTATTTGATTTGGGATGTGTATCGGGGTCTGCGGGAGTGGGCACGGCTTGGGGAGATAGTGAGCCAAAAGTTGTTTGGGCATTATGCGTGATTGTCTGAACTGTGATTAATGATGATTAAATGATTGGCTATGAAGGCTATAAATGTAAAAAAATTCTTAAAAATGAAGCATAAATATTTGGCATTCAACCGTAATTGGGATGCTCACATTGGGAAGTTAGGTAACTGCTTTGCTGCGCTTGTGTATGGCAAAAGCGGGCAAGGTAAGACGGAGTACTGCCTTCGGCTTGCACGGCAGCTTGAGGTTCACGGCAGCGTGGCATGGATAAGTTATGAACAAGGGCATGGCTATGACCTGCAGCAAGCCATAGCGCGTAATGGCTTGGATAGCAAAATAATATTTGTTGACCCCATGCAAGATAGGGGTGCGGGAACGCTAATTGACGACCTGATAGCGTATATCTCCGGAGAAGGGTCTGCGGACTTTATAGTGATAGACAGCATAGACTACCTTGAATTGAACAAACCTCAATATCTGGTTCTAAAAGATAAGTGTGTTAAGGCAAAAAAGGGGGTTATTTTTATTAGCCATGAAAAGCAAAATGAGCCTGCGTCTTATGCCGGCAGATGGATAGCGCATGACGGGCAGTTTTCTGTTCGGGTTAAAAAATACATTGCCTATATGGTTAAGAACCGCATAGGCGGTATTGGGGAGCACGTGATATGGGAGGAGCAGGCTCGGAAGTTGAATCCTGATTATTTTGATTTGAAGGGGGTCAGGAACTGTGATTATTTGTCTGGACTGTGATTTTTGTCTGAACTATGATTAAAATGATTAAACGATTGGCTATGATTGTATATATAGTTGTGTTTCCGAAGACGTTGGGGTATTTGGTGATGGGCTATGGTGTGGGGGGGATATTGGAGAAGGCAGAGAATTGCTTTTTTGAAATTGAAGATGAACAACGCGAACATTTTGCTCGCTTTGTTTGGGATTATCAACGCATGGATAATCTGATAGCTTATTCGCGTGCCGGTTATTGCACATTGGTTAAGCAGGAAGAGGACTTGACCTTTGAGCGGTTTTGGGCAGAATTTGATATGCAAAAAGACAGGATTGACGCGGATAAACTATGGCAAAAAATGAAGGATTCGGAAAAGCGGAGGGTGTTTCACAACATACAGGCATATAACCGGTATTGCGTAAAAAATAAAGGATGGTATAAAAAAATGTACCCAAAAAGCTATTTGGGGGGGAAAAAATACTTGGATGAATGGGATAAAATCTGAACTATGATTTTAGGTTGCTTCGGCACTACGTGCCTCGCAATGACGGTTTACGTAGGGCGTTGCCCCACGCTAATTTATCTCGGGGCTTCGCCCCTCAAATTGAAATAAAAAGTTAAAACAAATAATATGCGGGGGCAGGAATTATTTAATAAGATTGGTGAGGTTGCTTCGCCTGCCGATGGCGAGGCTCGCAATGACGGCAGCGGCACCGGCAGGAGTGCTGCGCTGATAGCTGCGCGTAATGAGCGGTTGTGCCATCGGTTATATTATTACCGCCACCATACGCAGCTACGCTATGATGTGGTACTGCAGAAGTTGAGTAACGAGTTTGATTTGACGCAAAGCACGCTGGTTCAGGTGTTGGAGAAGTTGACGGATGAGATTGTGAGGGTGCGGGCAGCGAAGCCAACGGTTGCGGAGCTGCAGGGGCGGTGGGGGTGGATGGTGTGGTGATGGCGATTTTACGTAGGGCGTTGCCCTACGCTGATTTATGTCGGGGCTTCGCCCCTCAAATTGAGGTTGCTTCGGTTCGCTACGCTCCCTCGCAATGACGGAACGAGGGTAAAAAAATGTAAAAAACGGACACGTTTTTAGGACGTGGGTAAAAACTGGATATATGATACAGACGGCAACGGCGGGGCAGATTAAGCGGATTCACGGCATTTTAAGTGCTTTGAAGAAGCAGGGGGTGTTTTCGGATTTGAATGAGTATAAGGCTATTCTGGCGCGGCAGTATAGCGGTGGACGGACAAGCAGCACAAAGGAGCTAAATAATTATGAGGCTGCGGAGTTGATAGGGGGGATAGAGCGGCTGGTTGCCGGTCAGAGACCGGAGCCTCCCAAGCGTAGTCAGGAGACTACGCTTAACGATGAGCAGGTTGCTTCGGTTGCCCCCGACAAGTCGGGATGTACCATTCGCCACCCGCAAGCGGGGACTCGCAATGACGGGCAGGCGGATGTGAAGCGTAAGCGGTTGTTTGCGATGTGCCACCAAATGGCGTGGTATTTGCCCGGTACGCGGGTGGTGGATAAGGCGCGGTTGGACGGGTGGTGCTGCAAATATGGGCAGTTTAAGAAGCCGCTAATGGCGCATACGTCTGCGGAGCTAAGTAAGATTATTGTGCAGATGGAGAAGGCTTTTGCAGACTATTTGCGGGGGAGTAGGTAGTTGTCTGAACTGTGATTGTATATGATTTTTTTGATTGGTATGAAAATAAAAGTGAAATGACACCGGAAGAGTTGATAGAAAGGTTGAGGGAGATGGAGGCTGCTGCGGGCAGGGCAATGCCACATTTGCTGTGGGAGATAGGTACTCATGCAGTGACGTATTCAAAGGGTAATTTCAGGCGGCAGGGTTTTGCCGGGGTGCCATGGGCGAAGCGGAAAAAGGATAAAACGCCGGGGCGCGGCACGCTAATAAAAAGTGGTCATTTGCGCAGCAGCATTCACATTACGGGCACTACTGATGACAGTGTGAGTGTGGGTACGGATGTGCCGTATGCGCGTATTCACAATGAAGGCGGTGAGATTAATCACCCCTCCCGCGCTGTGATATTAAGCTATCAAAAAAAAGGCGGGAAGCTGAAACTGGGCAAAACGAAGACGGAAAGCCAACAGCGGAAGATAACGGAGATAAGACGGGGAACAGTGCCGGCATATACGCAGCGGATGCCCAAGAGGCAGTTTTTAGGCAATACTGCGGAGCTGCACGGGCAGCTTAAAAGGTTGATAAAAAGGGAGTTACAACAAATATTTCATTCATAAAAAAAAGATAATATGCACTTTCAATTATTATTTCTTGCGCTTGCGCAGCGGATAGCAAGCGTAAAGAATACCGCCAATGAGTCGGTTTTTCGGTACATTGACCAAGATTTGGGTCAGTTAGAATACCATGACGGTAAGGATGTTCGCCCGCCGGTTTCGTTTCCGTGTGCACTGATAGACGTAGCGCAATTTAAGTACACGGAGCTTGGGCAGAACATGCAGCAGGCAGTAGGCACTATCACTATTCGCATTGGCTTCCCTCCGTTTTCTGCCACATCTGCCGGCACACCGAGCCAATATCAGTCTAAGGCATTGGCATATTATGCGTTGGAGCAGGCATTGGCTGTTGCGCTGCACGGTTGGCTGCCTACGCTTGCCACCGAGAGCACGGATGCGGAGGGTGATGTGATTAAGGTGGAGGCTGCGAATGAGGTGCTGCACCGGGCATTCGGCAGCATGGTTCGGACAGATGCAGAGACGGAGCAAAGGGCTGATTTTATTCGGGTGAGGACGCTTACGTTCAGTATTGGTCTTGAGGATATTACAACGGCGTGGGAGCAGCACACGGCACCGAAGCCGTTGCCGGTGTTTGGGTTTGAGTTTGAATAGATTTTAGGTTATGTAGGGCGTTGCCCTCCCGCGTGGCGGGGGATGTACGTAGGGCGTTGCCCTCCCGCGTGGCGGGATGTGCCATACGCTATGTTATGTCGGGGCTTCGCCCCTGGTAATGAGAGTGCCGTGCAAGCGTAGTCAGGAGACTACGCTTAACTGGTTAACTGGGGTTGCTTCGTCCCAACCTAAAGGTCGGGACGAAGCAATGACGGGGGCATAAAAAAGATAAAATTTTGGTGTGAAATGAAAAGCGTGTATATTTGCAGAGCCAAAGTTAAAAAAATATCAATTTATGTCCTCTCCCGCTAATTATGATTTGGGCGAATGCCCGCGTGAATCGGTAATCAATCCGATTAAGGGGGAGGCAGATGCTTTTTTGACTTTGGCACACGCGGGTATTTTTTTATAATGAGCCGGTTACGATGGGTAATACCATTGTTGCCGGCTTTTTTTTGTAATATTGTATTTTTAACGCTTAATTTTTTTCGCTTATGCCAAAGTCAGAAAAAACATTATTGCAGCCCACAGCAGATGGAGCTAAGCAGTCCGGTGGTTCGGGTAACGAACTGGAATTTATTTTTGAAGCCCATCAAGTTCGGGTAGAACTGATAGAGGGGGAGCCTTGGTTTATGGCGCAGGATGTGTGCCGATGTTTGGGGCTGGATCATCTGAATATGGCACTTGCGCCACTTGATGATGACGAAAAGCTGACAGCAACAATGTTGCTGTCAGGTCAGCGAAGAAAAGTAATTTTTGTGAATGAATCGGGGTTGTGGTCTTTGGTCTTTAGAAGTCGTAAATCGGAGGCTAAGGCATTTCGGAAATGGGTGACGGGTGTGGTGCTGCCGAGCATTCGGAAGCACGGTATGTATTGCAAGGTGTTCAGCGAACTGACGGTGTATGACGTGGCGGGAGAGGGTATGTACCGTTATTGCGATGTGCTGACTGCACTTGGACGGAGCAAGAGCGGGAGTGCGTATAAGGTGGCGGAGCGGTATAGGGCTGATTTTAAGTATATAGCGGGGTTTGTGTTTGTGAGCAAAGCCTACGCTATGATAATGGTGCTGCGGAAGCGTGCTAATTTGCTATTGAAGCAGGTGAAGGAACGGCAAGCGCAATTATTTCCTCAACCTACTGCTGATACAAGTATTGTTAACGCTTCAACCCCCACTGTGTGATTATGTTAGCAAAATATAATGTAGAGCCTTTGGGTGCTTTTTTGGGCGATGTGATGAGTCCGGCGGATGTTGCGCATTTATTGGACGAGGTGATGATGGAATATGCGACAAAGAAAATGCTTGACGGGGAGAGCGGTAATGAGCAAAAGGTGGTGAACAAGCTGTGGTGCCTGCGGGATATTAGGGATTTGTTTATGGGATTGCAGGAGATGTAGTGAGCGATAGAAAAAAGCCCTCCGTTTGGGGGGCTTTTTTTGTTATAGATAAAAATTTTACCATACCTTTGGCGAAAACTACAATTATGCGCGTATTACTATTATTAATTTTATTAATTTTAAGCACAAGTTGCTTTGCTCAGTCAATTCCTCCGCCAGGCGATAAAGAGACTGAAAAATATGTACAGGGATTAAAGAAAAAGTATGGAGCTGCTGCGGTAAAAAAGGCTGAGTCTGCTTATGCAACCGGCAAGCCATGGATAGGTATGCCGGTAGAGTTGGTGGAGTATGCGTTTACAAGACCGAATAGGGTTGTTCGGCATAAGACAAAGGCGGGAGATAGTGAAACGTGGATATATAGCGGTACTGCAAGCGGGTGCATTGGCGATTGCCCTTATTATGATTTTTCGCTGACTATAGAAAACCATAAGGTGGTAGCTATATCAGAGGGGGATGGGAATTAGTATAGAGTTATTTTGAATAAAAAAGCCTCCTAAGCGGGGGCTTTTTTTGTAATTGTAGTCTGAACTGTGATTTAGGTTGCTTCGTTGGGAGCTACGCTCCCGCCTCGCAATGACGGAAATTTTGTTTTTTTGAGGAAAAGGTGTATATTTGCGCTCTACGGGGAGGATGCATAGCATCCGCTCCACCCCTAAAAGCAGGCATTCGCCTGCTTTTGGCTTTTAAAGCCCTAAACTTTTTCTTGCGAATAAAACGTATTTATCGCCATGTCCAAAAGTTATATTTTGTAGATTTTCATGTTTTTTCATAGAACCAGAAGCTCTTCTAAGCATTTCTTCATCGCTTAAAGGTTCTGGAGTACTTATATAAATATAATCAGCCTGTGTGCTTCCCAAATCTATGTTTTTTTGCAAGGTAGTCAAGTTATTGCCGGTCATTATTTTAGCCTCTACGTATTCTGCATTGATGCGTAGGTCAGGGTTTTTTGTGCCTTTTGTTTTTGGCAAAATTTTATTTCTTGCATCCGTGTATGAGTCTCCTATCGGGGCTAAAATTTCCACAATGTCGCCATTGTCTGCCCGATGTTTGGCATAGGCAAGCACGCCTGCATAATCTCTATGCTGCGTATCGGCTAACACGTGGGTGTGCACTGTTCCTCCGGTTTTGCCGGTGTAGGTATGAATGTATTGGTCTTTTACCGGCAGGTTGTATATGCCTTTTAACAGTTCGCTTTTAGGGCAGTCTTTGAAGTAGGGGTGGTTAAGAGGGAAAACGAGGTTTTGTTTTGCGAGGTTGGTTTGGAAGAGTTTTGGGATTTTGATGTTTGGGATAGGTTGCTTCGTACCTCGCAATGACGCCTCCGATTCGTTGTCGGTTAATTGGACGGTTGTGCAACGGCAGTTCCAGTCTAAGGGTGGCATGTGTGTGTTCCAGAAGGGGTCGTTCATTGGGCGAACAATGCCGTCAAGGAGCTTATGGCTTGCGCGGACGTGGGAGTCGCCTGCGGTTTGGAATTGTAATAAAACGGGTTGCTTCGGCACTCCGTGCCTCGCAATGACGGCATTACGGCGATTTTGTGATTCTTCGTAGTCAGTCCAAGAGGCTGCGTTGTAGGCGCCGGAGAGGGCAGTGTTGTATTCGGTGCGAAGGTGCTGGTCGTAATAGTTGTGGATGTGCAGGGCTTCTTTTCGGAAGTCGGCATAGGAGCGGGTTTTGTCGCCATTTTTTAAAAGGTCGGTTAATTCACGCAATTCATGGTAGTTTTTTGCTACGGAAAATTGGTAAACATTTTTGGCGATATTGTTGAGGGCGTTGGTGTGTGGGGTGGTGAAGTCGGTGAAATTGATAGGTTGCTTCGCCACTTCGTGGCTCGCAATGACGGCATTTTTTGAGGTTGCTTCGTTGGTCGCTACGCTCCCGCCTCGCAATGACGGGTTGGGCATTGGTTTGCCGAGCAGGGAGGCTTGGTAGGCGGTTATTACCGCGTCCATGAGGGTTTGGGCGGTGGCGGCGGTTAGGGTTGGGTCAATTTCAACGGCATTTAAATTACCTTTAAATAGGTTTTCAATGAGGGAGTTGAGGTAGTCTGAACTGTGATTTTCTTGATTGTCTGATTGGCTATGATTGTCATTGCCGTTGTTATCCGAAAGGTTATTTAAATTAGGTTGCTTCACCCAACCGTTGGTTGGGTTCGCAATGACGGCAGCGGGGGAGCAGCAGGTGGTGGATTGGCGGTAAAGGTAGGAGGTGTGTGCCCGGGGTGCTGCCGGGCTTAGGCGAAAAAATCGGAAAGGGATTTGTTGATTAAATTTTGCAAGTAGGTTGCTTCGCCAACTTCGTTGTCTCGCAATGACGGGAGGTTGGGGAGGTTGTTGTCTGAACTAAGATTTTTTTGATTGAATGATAAGGTTGCTTCGTTGGTCGCTTCGCTCCCGCCTCGCAATGACGGGTCAGGCGGTGATATAATAGGTTGGTTGGGGTCTGGTTTTGGGATGTTGTAGGTTTCATAAAAATAGTCGTTGGGGATGGGTAAGCCGGCAGCGATGAGTTCCTTGTCTATTTTGATTCGCTCAGCAAGGAAGGCAATGTCTATGTCTTTGTTGAATTCAAAGTTGCCATCGTTGGTAACGGGTAAGTTGTAGGATTGTAAAATTGCTATGAATTTGGGGTCGTTGAGGGCAGCTTGGAGCAGTGCCATGTCCGACTTAACGATTTGATTTTGTTGCTCCTGATGCACTTTGCTTTTTGCCTGGCTGCCGGTTTTGCCATTGGAGGTGGTTTCGGTATTGCCCAAGATAGTGATAGAGATATGTTCGTTCATTGTCTCTACGAAATTGGCTTGCAAATCTCCGTTAGCATTGGCGGTTTTGCCGTCTTGGACTTCAAATTCTGCTTGCTTGGGTATTAACATTGAAAGTGCGCTGCCGGAGTTGTCCAATGCGTCTTTTAATGCCTCTTGGGTTTCCTTGTCAAACACATCGTACTTGGCAATGCGGATGGGTATGCCGAATATCTCCACAAAATTTGCCCAGTCGGATATGGCGTTGCGCTTGTAGATGACGTAAGTGGTGGCTTGCAGCAACACGCCCAGGTTGTCTTTTTCTCCGAAAATCCAAACATTCGGCAGGGTGTTGTAGTCAACCCCTTCGTTGCTGAACTGCTCAACGGCAATGATGTGGTTGTGCGGTTTGATGTGCTTGCGCGGGATAGGCACGGCAGCCAACTGCTTGCCCGGTATAAATTCTATGCCGGAGATGCCCCATAAAATACTCTCCAAAAGTAGCCGCATTATTTTGCGGAATTCGGCAGATTGGATGATAGGGTTTAGCTCTTCTACTACCCCACCCTTTTTGTCTTTGTAAAAGAGCGGTTTGTTCAGCACAGAGTCTATGCGCTTGGTGATTACACCGTGCAGGTGTCCGTCAAGCAGGGCATGGGTGTAGATGTCGTATAGTCTTGCCCTTGAGGGGTATTGTGTGCTTTCGGCTGAGGTGATGGCGGATAGGTAGTTGGCGATGTCAAGCGGTTGGCGGTTGACCTGGCGGATTTGCAGTTGGTTGATTATGATTGGTTGTTGCTCCATTGTTTGTTGTCTGAATTAAGATTAAAAGATGCTATGATTTCAGGATTGTTAAGCCCTTTCAGGGCTTGCAAAAGGTCTTATTTTATACGTAGGGTTGCGCCCTACGGGCTTACCCTACGCTGATTTGTTACGCCCTTTCAGGGCTATTAGGTTGCTTCGTCTCAACCTAAAGGTCGGGACTCGCAATGACGGCAAGGGAGTTATAATTGGTTGTTTCGTTTGGGGGTGGATGACCAATGGATAGGGTTGCCGGGGGTGGGTGTGTCGGAGGGGGGGACGTATTTAGCCCAACCCTGCGGTGTCATGGTGCCTTTTTGAATCTTTGTGAGGGTGTCTATAGTGTCTTCATAAAAGGTGCGTAAACTTTCGTACAGATAGTTGGCGTTGCCGAGCTTTATGAGCTTCCAACACGCAAGGTTGATGACTAAATCCTTGAGGAAGTCGTCATCAACGGTGGGGGCTATTGCTTCCTCATCTGAATTGTCTAAGTCGGGTGCGTCTCTGCCAAAAAGGGCATCAAGGTCGTAAGCGGAGAGGTAAGACTTTGCCTCTTGAATTGCCATGCGGATAGCTGCGGTTACCTTTGATTCGTCCCCGCGAGTTATTTCCTCAATGTTTTCGGGGTTGATTAAATGGTAGAGGTGGGAGGTTTGGATTAGCATTTGTTTGAACTTTGATTTTTATGATACGTAGGGCGATGCCCTACGCTGATTTATTACGCCCTTTAGGTTGCTTCGGCACTACGTGCCTCGCAATGACGGAGCCGGGGCGCAATGACGATTAAAAGTGGTTTTTGGTGGTTTTGGGTTTGTTAATAATTTTTATTGTGCCGGCTTGGATGGTTTGAAGTTTGTTTTGCAATAGGAATATTGCGCCCTCAATGGCATCGGGACCGTCCAATTGTTTGGAGGTGGGTTTGGCGGATTTGAATTGGGTTGCAAGGCGTTCCATGTGCGGGTTGTGCATCTCATCTATGTTAAAGACAAGTCTGCCGGTGCGGTTTAGCGGCTCCAGCATTGCTTCAATTCTGAACCATTTATCGTCTTTTTTGCGCGGGTCAGGGGTGATGGGTAGGACAGGTTGTTTAATATCTGCTGCGTGAGAGTAGATTAAGGGCAGCAGAACTTGTGTATAAAAGGGGTCCTGCAGGGTGTTGTTTTCAATGTAGTAATAGGCGGGGGTTCGCTTTGAGGTTGCTTCGTTGGTCGCTACGCTCCCGCCTCGCAATGACGGCACGCGGGCAGCCGCGTTAATATATGTACGGCAGGCGTAGAGAGAGGCGATAAAGTTGGCATTGGACATAACGTCCAGAAAGCCTGTATATATGTAGAACTTATGACCGTCAGAGCCTACGGTGAAGACTGCTTTACGGCTGTTGGCAAGGTTTGACTTTTGTCCCGGCTTGTCTTTGTTGGACGTTGCAGGGTCGGCATAGGTGATGACGAGGGGGAGGGAGTGGAGCGGTGGGCATTTGCCCCAAGTAATTTCGGGGAAGGTTTTACCGGTAGCCATAGGGTTGTTAAAATACTCCTTCTGCTGCGCTGCGTAGCTGATTAGGCTTAATACTCTATCTATATCTGCCTCGCTGTTCTTAGCTGCCCACGATGATTTTCCTTCTGCGTCGCGTATGTTGACTACATCCACGTGGTCGGCATATTCTTTAGCACGGACAACGCAGCAGTCTTCGGCAATTATGTTTCCACACCAAATTACGAGTAGCGGATTGCTGA
>RGUK01000180.1 GCA_010027825.1 bacterium | reverse complement strand
GGCAGGAATCATGTGGCCCCTGGTACGGTGCCCTTTTCGTATAAGCCGTCAGCTACACCCTTTGAATCCAGCAGGACGTACTCTTGCACCACTTGCCATGCCTCACCCTGTCTGCTGACGGCTGGAGCCTGCATCATCCAGCGCCGGGGGATTTCTTTCCCGTCCTTATCTTTTTCACCCTTTGGAATGGGGATGCCTGCTGGCAATTTATCTACGACTCGGCCTGCGGTATCCCAGATGTTAGGATTCACATTTTTTGTGAAGTAGGTATGACGTAAAGTTAGCGTTACTTCTTTGTAGCGGGTAACTCCAAACATAGGATTAGCTACAGTATTGCCAGATCCTAATCCTCCGCCTGATGTCGGAGTGTAAGTAGGCGGCCATTTGGCAAATCCATCTGGCGTAAAGTACCCGCCAAAATCTACAGACAGTTTATCAATGCGAGGATGTAACTCAATCGGCTTGCTTTCAAATGAACAGAACATTTCAAACGTACCCTTTACGCCAGACTGCAACCACACCACGCCACCCGTATCACTTGTTGAGGCTTCCGTCATGGCCTCGTAGGTGACGGACTGCTCGTAGGCTGTGTCGTTTATTCTGGTATAGCTAATGTTAGTTGCTTGGTATCCGTCTATTTTTGGCGCAGTTTGAAGCTGTGCGAAATTTGTGACAAAATACTTTTTATTGATCGTGGTCTTGCCCGTGGCTTGAAAGCTGCCACCACCGCCCAGCATCTCGACACCCGTGTTTTGGACGGATCCGCCGCTGCTCCCACTAGCTGAATACCCCGGCGTTTTTGATGAGTAGATCCAGCTTATCTAGTACGCCTTGCAGGCTGGGTGGGTTTTCTAGTCTCACAGGTTGCGTGCGTTGTGCCTCCGTGCTGGATGGAATGTCACGCAGTTGCTGTTGCAACTCAGCCGCAGACTGCAGCTTTCCGACGATGGATTCAGTTTGCGCCCTAGCGAGCTGTGCGGATTGATCCCCAAATCCCCTCTGGCTTAAGGCATTTTCCTTTGCAGATTGTAATTCTAGCGCTTGTTGTTGTGCGGCAGTTACATCCTCAATCGTTCCAGAGGTGCGTGCCTTATCTGCCGCTTCTCTTGCCCTATCCTCAAGTAACCGCATCTCGGCTTCCGGGCCTGCTCTTCTTGCCTCCAATTCCTGAAGCGCAGGAATCAGCTCTGCCCGCTTCTGAAGTAGATCCCGCTTTTCTTTTTCAGCCTGCTTAAAGTCGGCCAGGTCTTGTTTGCGCCGATCTTCCTCGCTGTCTGCCAACATCTGATACGCTTTGTCGATCGCTGCAAGTTCGGCGTCAATTTGTTTTACTTTTTGCCTGACGGCATTTACATCCTCCCGATCCAGCTCGGCTTGATCTGTTACAGTTTTTTGATCGCCAGCCCTCTGGGTTCTTTCTTTTTGTATGACCTCTTTTAGTTTTCTTTCTCTTTCAATAATTCTTTTTTCAATTTTGTCATAGTCTCCAGTTAGAAAGTCTAATGAGGATTGCAAGGGGCTTTCTTTAATATCTGTGCCAAGATCTAGGAATCCACCCGCGATCGATGCCAAAGCTGTGGATACTGTATTTTGAAATTGCCGCCACCTAACATTCATCGCATCCAAATTAGAAACGGTCGTATCGGACAATACTCCTGAAGCGGAGCCAAGGTTTTTGTATTCCTCTGCCGTCATTCTTAATAACGGCAAAAATCTTTGATAATCTTTAGCGAGAAGCTCATTTACAACCTTCAGCTCCTCGCCTGCTAGCGCCCCACTGCTTACAGATTCCCTTAGTTTATCAAATAATTGCTCTGGAGACAGGCTGACTAACTGCTGACCCGTGACGCCTATCTTCTCAAATGTTTTAGCAAGGTTTGTGTTTCCGCCTGCAGCGTCTTGGGCTGCCTTACCTAACTTGCCTAGCTTACTCCCAATTTCCTCGATCGATAAGTTTGCTGTAACGCCTACGGCCGCTAGTCGTTGGACACTTTCCGCGCTCACATTAAAAGCATCGGACACGTCCTGCAGTTGGCCGGCCTTTGCCAGAATGTTGTCGATCCCAGCCACTAGCCCAGCAAGCCCTCCGCCGATCCCGACGATCCCTAGCATCGACTTGCCAAAAGATGAGACGTCTTTCTCAAGGCCGCGCAGGCCAGTCATGGCCGCGGCTTTGTTCAGCACCACATCGATCGCTAGTTTTGCCATGGTAGTTTTAGAATCCGACGGCTTTTAGATCAGCCTGATAAGCGTAATCCAACGCCCGCCGCATCTTTTCAGCTTGTATGTCAATAGCCTGCTGGGCTTGTTGATTTGAGAGGCAATTACTTACCCAAGGCACATGATTGATCATGTTGATCGTGCCGGTTAAAAAGTTTTCAGATTGATCGACCACAGTTCCAGCGGCCCGATTGCCAGCATGTCTTTTTACCCAAGCGGGCACTGCCTGCTGCTGAACTCCGGCCACGTTTGTCTCCATCCTGCCCTGCGTTCCGCCTAGCTGCGCCGCACATGCGGCCCATCCGCCTTTTGCTATGCCCACTCTTTTCTGCACTTCTTTGACGTAGAATTTTAATTTTGCCCTTTGATCTGTGATCAATAACGGCTCCTGCCTTTTCTCAATTCTTGGTCTTTTGGGTATCGGCTTGCGAGCTGACTTATGAAACATCCCGCTCATATCGCCAACTTGCGCCTGCATAAGTCCCGGCACTCTAAGTCGAATCAACAGATTTTTAGCCAAGTCAAAGTCGCCTTTCTTAATCATCGCAATAAAAGCACGCCCTGCCCCTATGCCCTGCTTTTCTATTTCTCGATAAACATCCGATGGCGTGCCTCCGAATGGCTGGGTTTGAAACGCTAAGTTAACCGCCATCAATCTTGCCTGCGCTCGCAGCACCTGTGCTGGCGTCTTTGTTTTATAAAAACGCAGCAAGGCTCGTTGAAGCTCGCGATCGTCTACTGTGATTTTCTCTATCACTTGCCCGCCCTCCTAGCACGAACGGCCTCGATCGCCAGCAACTCGCCCTCGGATAGTAGATCCACTGCGCTGCCGTTCTGCATAGCGAACGCTACGTTATACCAGTACGCCTGCCCGATGGGCATGTTCCATACCTTTGCCTCGTCCCACCCGGTTGCCCTGCATACGCCTGAAACGATAGCCAGCGACCAGGGTAAGCCCGTGGCCTCCCGGCCGGTGCCCCTCTTTTTCTCTGGCTGCCATAATTGTGGCAACGCATTGAAGTCGTCCAAGTAGGCGCGGAACTTGGCCGTCTCGATTAGGAACTCGCACCGCCAGCTTTTCATCCAATCCAGCCACAGCCTGCGATCGGATAGATCTGGCAGAATAGGGAACGGCGTCCGGCAAATGTTCACCGCTAGGCGCAGATCTCTGGCTGATGGAAACGATCCGCCGATAAAGTAAGGCGATTGCGCTACCTCCAGATTGAACATGTGCCACAAGGAAAGCGGAAGGAGTGGCAACCCCAGGACGCGGTGATCCTGACGATTTAGGAATGATTCAGCAAAGTGGCGATTCATCGCCGCCCCACTGCACTACGTGCCTAGTGTGCTGTCGGGATTGTGCACGCCAGTGACGCTGACCTTCACCACGTCCCCGACGGTCTTGGTGTAGGATTCGCCCGTCTTAACGTATGTCTTGCTGTCCAGGGTGAATGTAGCAGGCACAGAGGAACCAGAGCTAATGCCTTCGATCGAAACGTTGTACCGCGGATTGTAGTAGGTGGTAACAGTGGGAGCGGTGTTTGCGATGCCGGGATCGATGACGATCTCGGTTACCTCGCCCGTGATGCTCATTGAAATAAACTCCTCAATCCCCGTGATGCTCGTTACTCCCGTAAATCCTTTGTATGGCATATTATTTTCCTTAAGTGATTGTGCTGAACGTGACCGCTGTGGTTGTGAGCCTGGCAAAATCTGTGTTTGATAAGCGCAATTCCCGGCGGAAAGTCCCTGCAGTAGCAACGATTGGGTGGGTAAAAGTATCGGGGAGAGTTTCAGTCACAGTCTCAATCCTCTTGTACTTCTTAAAATGTTTCACGACTGCGCCGTCTGTTCCCGTGATGTAGACGTACTCGTC
>RGUK01000179.1 GCA_010027825.1 bacterium | reverse complement strand
CAGGATGAGATGTCAACCTATATCTATCCAAGAACATCATCCATAGCAGGACCAATCCCAGCACTGTTTACAACATACTCGATTAGTGCAACCTATCAGAATATTAACAATCAAGTAATATCACAAAGGTTTTTAGATTTAGATTATAGTACGACACAATTTGCTCCAACAAACATAGACTTGATTCTACAATCAATTAGTCAATCACAAGTAATAGGAGCAGTATCACAAAGCATGCAGCCATACTCACAGTATGCACAGCTACAAGACTATAATTACTATCTTCGTGGATATCTAAATTCAAGATACAGCGGATCTAGAACAACTAGCAGATATTACAACGTATACTCACCATCCTCATCAGCATGGCAAGGAGATTCATCATACGGTAAAACTGCAGCTGTCGATCGTAATTCCTATAAAATTGGATGGGTTAGAGATATTCCGAGCGAGAATCTTAACTTCTATGACAAGACAATTATCTACTTGAAATACTTGGTTGACATTGATAGGAATCTAACTGAACTATCAGCTCGTAATACAAACGTGATTGAAGTTCAGAATACCTTTAAATCAGGAGATGATGTAGTTTTATCAATTACAAATGTACAGAGTCCAACAAACCAAGTAAGCTTGGATGGTACGAAAAGCATATTTAAGGGAGGATATTTCTATGATCCAATTGTATACAGAGAACTTAATGAGCCGTTGTCTTTTATTTTTAACAGACCAATTGATCAATCTACTCAAAACGTCGGAGTAAAAGCGTACTGCTCAGACGGGTATCATTGGCAAGCTCGGGAAGATCAATATGGAATACAAACCTTCCTAGATCGTGGCAATGATTGTGGAGAAAATGCTGGAGAGGACAACGGTTGGTATGGAAACTCTCGTTTAGATACGAACGGATACTGCACATCAGATCGAGCGCTTGCATTTTACGCTGATCCGAACGGTTATTCATATAATAACCACCCTGATAATCGAATCAACCAAAATTATCCAGGCTGCTCAATGGATCCGGATGGGTACACAGATAGCTCCAGCACCGTCTTCATGATAGACATACTAAAGTATAGAAATATAATATACAACACGACTGACCCAAGCGCCTATACTCCAGACAATCACGATCACATATTTAGGGCACCAAAGAGAAGTACCTATCAATTTAAAGCAAAAATACCGTATAATTTTTGGGCAAAAAATACAAATCAACACCAACACGGTTGTGATAATGTCGGAGCGAGAGGGTTTAAAATATTTGGAATGCTAGAAAAAACCTCAGACCCGGCGGCAGGATGGAATTTTGTAGATTCTACAAGGATCAACATCACTGGCACCACGAACCAGTTCGCAGCAAACGCAGCCTATAATTGGTTAGAATATAATGACATATCAGGCGCTTCAATGGATTTACTTATAGATACAACCGTTGATTTGAATGAACCGTCGGTGACAATTTGTGGTTGGCGTGATCTTGTTGATTGTCGTTTAGACAAGTATTGGCGCACAACACCAAAAGTGCGAAAAGAATCATGGTGGATTCCACAATCCGATTTGCATGACATGAAATCGTTACGCGAACGGCTGGTGTTGGCATGACACAGAATTTCATGGACAATTATGTCGATGTTGCGACACGGCTAAAAATTGCGTTTGAACGCTGGCCTGAAATGCGGATACAGGAAACAGCGCGCGAAGTCATCGAAATGCCTGACAAATCCTGTTTCATTAGATGCACAGTCACGATTTGGCGCAATCCTGATGATCCGATTCCAGTGATCGCGTCAGCGTGCGAAATATATCCAGGCCGCACACCATACACAAAATTCAGTGAATCAGAAGTCGGATACACATCAGCGGTTGGCCGTGCGTTGGCTTACGCAGGCATTGGGGCAAATAAATCGTTGGCATCGCGTGATGAAGTTATGGCCGCACAGTCACGCCAACCAATAGCGCCAGTTGTGCAGTTACATGATGTCGAAGTGCCGTTCCCTGAGGAAAGACCGCGTGAATATCCAACACCTAAGCAGATGGGCATGATGCGTGCGTTGGCGAATGGTCAGGGTCTTAAAGGTGACGATCTAAAAACATTTTGTTCTGCTACTTTGGGTCGCGAAATAAACACAACAAGCGATTTAACCAAACAGGACATTTCGAAGGTAATTGATGCGTTAAAAGCAAGTGAACCAAAATGACCGATGTTGAACATCTGACACAAATTCTGCATGCGTTAAATGTGCTGTTTGCGATGCCTGATTTCATTGGCAAAGATGATGTTGAAAAACATTTGCGTTGGTCAGCCACGAACTATTCTGATCGAATATTTGTTAAAAGTTCTAAAGATAACTAATTACGGGCACGATAGACCTAAGCGTTTTGCAGCGCGGTTGGTGGAACACTCGGCAACGAGGGTAGACGATCTATGTGGTGACACATGATCGGGCAACAATTTGAAATGTAGTGGGTACTCGGTGAGGCAGCGAGTGGGCGGGCATTTTGCATTAGGCTTACATCACAGCAACAATAATTGACATACCGAAAACAAACCACAAACATAAAGTTGACAACATGGCCAGCGTAAACAAACCGAGAGCAAGCGCGACAGCGCGCGCTAGCACATTATGAGTCTTGCACACAAAGACGGGCGCTACCTAAAAAATAGGCAGGTAATACTTCAAGGCAATCCACTATGTCACTGGTGCGGAACACAACCAGCCACACAAGCAGATCACCTAATCGAAGTAGACAGAGGCGGCGGACACGAACTAGAAAACCTGGTGCCATCATGCGCCAAATGCAACAACACACGCGCACACCTATACTCGAGCGCAAAGGCTGTAACCAAAAACAACGCACGGGCAGAAGCATTACGCGACAACGGAATCGAAATAAAAAAATCAAAACCGTTTTTTTATACGCGAACAGAATTGTCCCCGACCCAATCCTTCTCTATCGCAAATGACCAGCCTGAACTGGCGCTGATTGGCCATGCCCAGCCGCGATTGGAAACTTTGACGGCTGATTGTGCTGGTTCGTTTGGGTCTGAAGTGGCTGAATGGTCTGCCCAATACCTGAATATGGATTTGATGGATTGGCAGCGGCGTGTTTTAGATGGCCAGTTAACGTTTGGTGATGACGGTGATTTGTTGCACCGTTATTCGTTGGTGTCGACTGCGCGGCAGAACGGTAAAACTGTTGCGTTGGCTGCGCTTGTTGGTTGGTGGTTGACTTCTATGTCGAGTGTGCGTGATAAACCGCAAACGGTTTTGTCTACGGCGCATCGCCTGGATTTGGCGGTCATGTTGTATGACTATTTGGCACCGATTTTGCAAAAACATTTTAACGCGAAACTGATGTCTAGTTATGGCCGCAATAGTGTCACGATGCCTGATGGGTCGCGCTGGTTTATTCGGGCCGCCAACAATTCTGTCGGTCACGGCATGTCAGCCAGCCTGATCGTCGCTGACGAATGCTGGGACATCAACCGCGAAGTAGTTGATGGCGGTTTGTTGCCAGCGCAACGCGCACAGCGATCACCGCTGCTATCTATGTGGTCTACGGCAGGCACGGAAGCATCAACCGCGATGTTGCGTTGGCGTGAACAAGGATTGCGACAAATTGACAAACGCGAACCGTCAACACTTTATTTCGCAGAATGGTCGCCGCCGCCAGACTTATCACCGATGAATCCACAGGCTTGGCCATATGCGAATCCTGCATTGGGCACGACATTAGACATGAAAACGATTGCAGCAGAATCCGAAAATCCTGACCGCATATCATTTCTACGCGCCAGTTGTAACCTATGGGTCGCCAGCGACAAATCTTGGATTCAGCCAGGAATTTGGACAGAACTGGAATATGCCGATCCGATACCTGCTGGCGGTGTCGTCGCCATCGAATCATCACTAACAGACGAACGCTATTTCGGTGTCAGATCAGTTGTGTTGCCCGATCGTCGCACAATCGTCACGGTCGCATTTGTTGCCGATACCTACGATCAAATGTTGAACGAAGTCAATCAAATTGCTAAAAATTTAACAGTCAAATTTGCGATTAGTCCATCAATCGACATTCATTGGCCGACCGCATTAGAGCGTCGC
>RGUK01000178.1 GCA_010027825.1 bacterium | reverse complement strand
CGCCTGAAATCCAATTTTTCCGTACAGGTTAAGCACAGCAGGATCGTCAACAAGTGCATAAGCCGCCACCCTTTTACGTGCCTGAGTAGGATTATCCAATTTTGCTTTAAGCATACTAAGGGTCTTTTTTACAAGGGCTTTCCCCACCCTGGCATTATCGCAAGATGGATTGATGAGCAATTTGTGTATGAACACAGTGTGGTTGGCTTCTTGCAGGTAGCAAAAACAGGTGCCAATAACCTGTTTGGTTCCCTGCGTGCGGGCAACCAAAATGATAGGTGCAGCAGATCTACTCTCAAGAATCTCTTGTAGGGCGTTGAGTGCCGCATTCGTGTTGTGGGGGATGAGGCTGTTGGATTGGTGCTGGCCAGCGATATCAGCAAGGTTGTGGTGCTCCCTGAGCAAATCCACATAGCGGTTGTGGCGGGCAAACTGGTAGGCAAAATCATTTTCAAAAAGCTTTGCACATGCTTGCATGTCGTCTTGATTAGCCAGTTCGATAGTAAAATCGGCAGAAAACACCGACGTTGTGACAAGGAGAAAAGATAGCTGGATAAAAAAGCGCGAAAAGAGCATAAAACACCCCATTTTAAAGCAAGATTGGCCTCTGGATTGACCAGTGTGCCAAGCAGGGACTTTTATCGCAAGCGGTGTATGAGCTTTTCAGCCTGTAGTAGATGATTTTACTTATGTGAGCAGAGCGCTGTGCATGGGGGTGAGGGCTACGCGCGGATCAACTTCGGTTACGCCTTTGTTGTCGACGATCAAGAGGCGATCAACATTTTTCAGCATAGTAGGACGGTGGGAGACAATCAGTAATGTCTTCTTGCCCTTCAGTGAATCGATGGTGCTCCGAATCATCGTTTCAGATTCTTCATCTAGCGATGATGTCGCTTCATCAAAGATTAAAATTTCTGGGTTTTTCAGCAGGGCGCGCGCAATGGTAAGGCGTTGCTTTTGTCCGCCAGAAAGCTGGCTACCATTTTCTCCAACGCCACTATCGTAGGTTTGGGCCAGTTCCTCAATAAATTCATCAGCATGGGCTGCCTTGCAAGCAGCGATGATTTCTTCTTTGCTTGCGTTGCTGCGTGCGTAGGCGACGTTGTTTGCCACGGTATCGTTGAACAAGAACGTGCGCTGGCCCACGTAACCAATATTGTTGCGCAGACTCACCAGGGTGGCCTGAGCAATCGAGAGGCCATCCAGATAAATACTGCCGCTGGTTGGTACGCTGAAGCCCATGAGCAGGTCGCAAAGGGTGCTCTTTCCCGAACCGGAAGGCCCGACAATGCCAATTGTTTCGCCCTTGTGGATAGTGAGGTTCACGTTCTGCAGCACAAGGTGTTTGTCATAGGCAAATCTTACATGCTCAAATACAATTCGGTCGCGAAAAGGTGGCAGTTGAATGAAACGATTTTGCGTTGCCGGAAATACTCTGTCGGTAAGGGTAAAGATGCGTTCTGCTGCCGCAAGGCCATACTGAACGTCAGAATACACACTCACCATTTTCTTGAGTGGTTGGTAAGCAAGAATAACAGCTGCAACAAATCCGGTCAGTTGGCCAGCCGTAAAAGTTCCATCAAGCACCTGGTGGGCAGCCACGTAAAAAATGGCGCTGCAGCCAGTTACAGCCATGGTCTCTACTAACGCTGGCAGCAGGCATTCGATTTGTGCACTGACCATGATAGCTTCAAAACAACGGTGTAACAGATTGCGAAAGCGCGCCTCTTCCGTTTTCTCTGCATTGAATGCTTTGATTTCTCGAATGCCGACAAAAACTTCCTGCAGCAGCGAGCTAATCAGCCCATGTTGCGTTTGGATTGATGTCGATGCGCGCTTGCGTGCGGCTCCCAGGCGCTTGATTGTAATCCCGATTAGCGGCCCTACAATGACCATCAGAAGGCCAAGTGTAGCGTTTTGGCAAACGGCAAACCCTACCAAAAAGACTGCTTCAAAAAAGCTACGCACCCCATCTTTGATGGTAGAAGTGGCGGCCTGCTGAATGAGTTGCACGTCGTGCAGAAAATGCGCCATGAGCACGCCGGTTGAATTTTGCTGATAAAAACCAAGCGGATAATGTACGAGCTTAGAAAAAACGTCCTGACGGATATCGTTGATAACTTTGTTGTTGACCCAATGCATAGTATAGCTGGAAATATACATTAGCAGCCCCTTGAGCGCAAAGACGGCAATAAAGGCTGCAATGAAAGGGATAATCAAATGGCTGTAGCGCTTGATGAATATTTCATCCACGCTGTGGCGCAATACGTAGGTTGGGGCTGCAGAAACGATCCCGAACAAGGTTGCCGTTGCAAGGGAAAAGGTCAGTGTTTTCCAGTATGGCTTGGTGTAGCGCAGAATGCGTACAAGAGTGTTCATACAAAAACTAGTAGGGGTTAGCAAAATAATACTGGGTCACTATATCACAAATGCGGGGGCGGGGCTAACTAAACTAGAATGCGCGGAGCAAGCAGGGAAAAGCTAATGAGAATTTCCTCGGAAGTTTGTCTGGCTAATTCTTCTGTTTCCAGTTTTGTGCGCAGATTTTCTAACCCATCACAAAACGCGGCCAGCAGTTTCCATTCGCCAGGAAAAAGCGTGCTATAATCGTAGACATTGCGGGATTTTTCACTGCAATTGGTGATGCGGTAAAAGATGACTTTGTCCGCTTCGTGTGGCTTGAATGATTCTATCTTGGCACACAGCATTTTTGTAGCTGGCTTCCTCATCGCTCGCGTGAGCGGGCATTAATCGTTCTATGCGGTTTCTAATTCCCCGCCAAGCGTTGTGTATACCGTGAAAGCTCCTTTGCAAGAATTCTATCCATAACTCGCGATCTGTATCTTGCCCCACGCCAACCGCTTGGGCGTCGTAGACGTCAGCTATAGTTTCATACACCTTGCCAAGGGAATCTGCCAAAATCCATGCAGTCTTCGCATCCTCCGCACCAGGTTTTCTTTTTGCAGCAGCGCATTCCAGGAGGAAAAAAGCGTAATCTAACTGCCAAGAGCTGCTCGGCTGTGCTGTGATGCCTGTATGCAAGGCCAGCAGGAAGCGGAAAGCTTTTTCTTCCAGTCTGGGTGCCTGCGTGCTTAAGGGTTTTTCGCAGTGGGGGCAGGAAAACGCCGGGAATTTAGATATTTCATAGGTTGAATAGGCCCGCTCCATGAGCTTATTCATAAAACACTCAGTGTGAACATAAGAGGTAGGAATTATCCGATCATCGCGCGCTCCCTGCAAGGCGCGCTCCACAGCATCATGGTGTAGTTTGATTGAATCGCTCGGATTTGTTTCCAGGTCTTTAAAGCATATGCAGCAAGTAGAAATGTCTATGACGTCCCATTCAGCATCTTCAGCATCATCTGGAGCAGTGATTGCCGTTGAGGCAACGGATGTGTTGGAATAGCTTCTTTCGCTTGCATAAACCTCAGAAAAAAGAGCCCCCTCTGTTACCGCTATTGCCGCGATAAGCAGTGCGCTAAGTGTCCGATGAGTCATGCCTCCCTCGTGTTTCTTTTTCCCTTATTATTGAGCCATGCAGATGGTTCAGGTCTGCGCTAAGGGCTTCTAGGTAGCGCGCTGCGCTTGCTTCGGCCTCGTGGTTAATCCGTCTACTGATCTCATTCTTATGATTGTAGATGTATTGTCTTAGACTTATCACATGGCCGGTGGAGGCAGGGGGCCATCCCTCAGTGCCATAGAGTGTCGCAGTTCCAGGGGGCAGTGGAGGTATTTGCATATCTGGTGTGTATTTCTTAGCAAGTGGGAGCTGTCTTTTATAGATAAACAAGATTATCCAGCGCAAAAACTGTACCGGCAGATTGTCTTGGTGCATTGAGGCCCACCGTCCTTTTGTATTGCGAGTGCTCCTTTCCTCCTCCATCAGTGACTGAAAGGCAAACGCTTGGAGTGCTTGCTCCAAGAGGAGGTAGCTTCCAGTTAGGAATCTTGTTTCCGCTTCTTTGTCTCCTTTTATGCTCTCAAGCGCCAGATCAAATAATTCATCCAAAATGCTTTCGACATCTTTCTTAATAGTTCTGAAGGTAAAATCATTCGTGGGGTTGTTGAAGTTGGTTGTGGCGCAGGTTGTCAGGTGCCCTTTGAGCGAT
>RGUK01000177.1 GCA_010027825.1 bacterium | reverse complement strand
CCGAGCGGTGCTACTACTACGGGTACAGGTACAGCAAACTCATCTACAGGATGACCAAGGAGATTGTTGATCTGAATGATCCGAGAATCTGTGTTCACATCCTCAAGGACATAAGTTCGGGCAAGTTTGCACGTAGGCTGAATCGGGAGGAAAGGCTGAGGATCTGCAACGAACTTCACGGCCGGATGCTCCTCCACAGCTTTTCCAACAACACCCGGGATGTCCGTGAATACTTTGCCAGGCAGAAGAAGACGGAGAACGACTTCCTCATCATGTTGAGCCAGCATGACGAGAATATGACGGTCGGAGATCTGATCCGGAAAATGACGGCCTGAAACAGTCTTCCCATCAAGGAGACCAACGATGTCTGAAGAAAAGATTCCGAAGTTCCGTTCCGCCAACCGTCTCGTTCTCTGGGTTCGTCAGAAGTGGCTTGGCGAGAGGCTTCCCGCCGACCGGGAGAAGGTGTTCTTCAAGTGCCATGAGAAGAATCCCATCGCGGCGGCCGTGCAGCTCGCGGAATATGCGTCGTTTGTGGGAAAGCTCGATGCCCCTCTCGAGATTCTCTTCCTTTCCGAGCCGCAGAGCCTTCTGAAGTACATCAAGATAGTCCATAACAGGGAGCAGGAGGTGAATCCGGCTCTTGTGCAGGCGCTGAAGGGCAACAGCTCCCTCCTTTTTTCATGGGCTCATCACACCAAGAAGCGTCTGGATGAGGATCTGGAGAACGCCCTCGACGACGGAACGCCCCAGTGCGCAAGGTGGTGCTACAGGTATGCCAAGGAAGTTCTGAAGGGAAAGTTGCCGGAGCATCTCGAGGAAGTCTTCTCCAAGTACGACGACTCCTACCACGCAAGCAAGTACGCATTTGACGTCATCCGGGGGTTTGCCCCGTGCAGACTTTCAGACAACCTCCACACCTACATGGTGATGAAGAGCTTCCAGAACCCGAACGTGGAACACATCAAGGTCTACATGGACGCATCTGAAAGCAATCCCGAACTCGTGGGCAACTCTTCTGCAAGAGTGACATAAAGTATTGTCAAATAAAGACTTACGACAAGCGGGTTTTTCCTTCTTGTCGTAAGTTGTTTGCTGACAAGTACTTGCGTCTAGGTTTTGAAAAATGTGGTTAGATATGGTATAGTGGAGGAATCATGTTCATAGATTTCAAGGATTACGCGAGCATCGGGATTTTTACCCTTTTGCTTTTGGGCTTCGTGATTTTGTGCGGTCTTTCAGAGGCGGTTCCCGCGTTCATGGCGATTCTGTTCATGACCGGGCTTGCCGTTTATTTTGGAAACAAGGGCTGAAGATGCGCCGATGTAGCACAATTGGCGGTGCAGCTGACTTGTAATCAGCAGGCTGTCGGTTCAAGTCCGACCATCGGCTTTTTGGCCCCCGTAGCTTAGTGAATAAAGCATCGGATTTCTAATCCGAGGATCGCAGGTTTGAATCCTGCCGGGGGTACTTTATTTCATTTCGTGTTCTTCTCTGTGACAGCAAGCACAGAGAAGAACACATTTGTCTAGTTCGCTTTTTATGACTTCATCAAACAGATAACTTTTGACATGTGATATGCAGAAGTCCTTTTGTTTTGGATCAACATGATGAAAGTCCAACGCTCCAAAATATCTTGAATAGCCACACTTTTCGCACTTTCCGCCTTTGTATTCAACACACTGAATTTTGAACTTCTTCATTCTTTCTTTTGTTTGATGGCTAGTGCATTTCTTGCAGTACACAGATGAATTTGGTTTTCCTCTTCTGTTGTAGAACTGATTTATAGGAACATGCTCTTTGCATTTAGGACACAACCTAGTCTCGCCATATTCCTTGGTCGCAAAGACTTCCGAGTTTGACTTAAGGTTATGCTTTTTGGTCCAGTAGCGAATGGTTGTCAAAGACTTTCCGCTCTTCTTGCTGATTTGATTCAACGACAAATTTTGGTTGATATAGTTTTCAAGAATGTGTTTTTCCATACAGTATAATAGTGGATAAGTTGATTTTTTCTATCCTTTGTGCTAAAACAAAACTATGGAATGGGACAAGGAAGCCATTCAGAAGCTGGACATGCTGTTCACCGAGCGGTGGCAGTCCATGAGGGATGAGAAGAGGACGGACAGGAAGAACCTGAGCTGTCACTGGAACCGGTATCTCAAGCAGTACGAGGTTCGCGTGCTTCGTTTCGGCGAAAGGAAGCCGAATGAACCCCGTTCTCCTTATCTGTCCGCGTCTCAGAGGCTCCAGGGCTTCATCCGTCTCATCAACTTCAAGAATGATGAGGTTGCAAACGGTCTTGTGATTGACAATCCAGACCGGCCAGGTCAGCACATCCTCATCCAGCGGGACATGGCGGAGCGGATACTTGTGTTCGGAATCAACTACCCAGTCCCCCTAAAGGGACTGGGTTTGTGATTCAACCTTACGGTTGTCCACAATAGGCTTGTTGATGGTAGCCCTTGTTTGTATCGTTGTTGACCAAATTACGATAACTGTTTTCTTGATCAGTCAAGTGTCTTGAATTTGGGATTCGTTTTTTGTGTAACATTCATCCAAAATAGTTAATCTTGAACCAAGTATCTTACGGAAGAAAGAACACGCTGTAATATAGTGTACAAAAACTAGATTTTAAAGGACGGCAATTCCTCCCCCCCGCTAAAGCAGGTGGGCTTCCTTGTCGGAATCATGAAGTACCGGATCAATACTCCCGAGCCGACCGGCCTGCATATGGTTGAGACTTCTCCCGACAAACTGAGGAAGATCTTCTCCAGGAAGTGGAGAGTTCTTTCGGACGAGGTGGACGGTCCAACGATGCTCGAGCAGGTCTGGAAGGACTATCTCCGGGATCTCGGCGTCCACTACATCTGGAAGTTCAGCGACTACTACTCCGATCCTACCGATCACCTACTCGAATATCTCAGTTCTTCCCCCTGGGATGGTTATGTGATTCGTGATCCCTCCCACAACAGCCAGTTCATCTGCGTGCCGAGGGAGATCGGCGACAAGGCTTTGGTTTTAGGAATCCTTCCATGACAGACCATCCCGCGTTCCTCACGAAGAAGTCCGTGGACAAGCTGTGGTGGATGTGCAACAGGAAGTTTGAAGCAATCCTGCCAGAAATCAATGAAAAGTGGGATCCGAGCTTCACAAAAAAGGTCGGACCCAAGTACTACAAGAAGAAAAAAATCGAGGCGTGGCTTTCCTATCTGGAAGCAACCGGCATTCAGGTGCGTAGGAGTAGGGAGTGCTTCTTCAGGTTCGAGGACGTGGTGGTTCTTTCCGGCTTCAACCCGCGGAGAACCTACAAGATCGGGATTCCCTACGAGATGGCAGAAAGGATCCTTGTTTTAGGAGACCTTCCGTGAAGTACAAGGAAAAGGCTCTCAAAATCAAGGAGATGATGTTTAGGGCCAACGGCATTGGAGACGGAGCCGTCCCCGGTGATAGGAAGTGGACGAACCTCGAGCATCTGAACGAATATCTTGAACCTTTCGGTTGCAGGGTGAAGCGGGAAAAAAGGCGCCGGAAGGGTTATCTGGTGGTCTACCTGTACAGCACAAAAAAGTCACCCATCTGCGTTGAGCTGACGGTGGACTTCGCGGAGAAGGTTTTGGCTATGGGAGGATTTCCGTGATTGTTTCCGACGAATCAGTGGAGAAGCTCGAGCGTATTGTTAGGTCGAGGTATGGCGATGTCGTCGGCATTTACGGCACTGTGGAGGACGAGTGGCTCGAGTTCCTCAACAAACACGACATCACTGTGCTGACCCTCGAGGACATCAAGGAGTCGTTCCAGTACCTGCTGAACTTCGACAGCGCGGTGAAGAACGGCCTTTGTCTTCTCGATCCGCACGGAGAGGAAGTTGGAATGGAGCGGTTTTTGATCGTCCCCCGGGAGTTCGCTGAGAAACTTCTTGTGCTTGGCGGATTTCCAGACTGAAACGGTGTTGGTCTTGGAGGACGACATGAACAGAAGCGAAATGGCCGACAAGATCTACGACATCCTCGAGAAGAGGTGGGAGAAGGACTTCGAGGAGGCGGACTATTCCGAGTGGAAGAAGTTCCTCTCCAAGCACGGGATCGAAGTCAGGGACTACAATGTGATCAGGCCTATCATGTACGACGACATGATGGAGT
>RGUK01000176.1 GCA_010027825.1 bacterium | reverse complement strand
TTTTACCTTGTTGGCCCAATAAGCCGCGCTCGACGGACCCTTGGCGATATTCTTTGCATGACGAGCTTTGAACGCCTTGTTCCGCGTACTTCCTTCCGGCGAACCTTTTACGCCTTGCTGACCAAAATGGATAATCTTTTCTTTGCCATCAAAACACGCTTTGACCACGTGCGACTTTTTCGGATTATCTGGCGTAGCTCGGGGCTTATTGCACAACATCTTACTTTTATCAAGCGGTTTCGATGCCATGGATGAGCCTCCCCGAATACGGTTGGTCCGATTTTACCACCGGATTATCGTAACCACAAGCGTCATATCGCATATGGATTGACTCGTGCTTTTTTGTAATATTGCGGTTCATCAATGTCGATGTCCACCGTTAGCCATTTTTGATCACGGAACAGGCTCAACGCTTGACTGAACGTATCTACGTAGTCATCGTGCTCCACTAATGGGAAACTGCACACCTGCGATACGAATTCATCCGCCCACGTTACGAATTCGTTTTTTCGCTGTTTAGACTCCGGTATATACACCATATCGTTATACACCAGATTACTTACTGTGTGCAACCGTTGCACTTTATCAGCCCGTCCAGGGTTATATGGCGTGACCGGAATCCCAGTTCCGCGTAATTCCTGCACCAAACTGATCCCGGAACCCTTCTCTTCGATCAGTACGATATCGGCCTTTTGCTCATTAGCCCCGTACGTCGTTGCGGAGAATTCTTTCTTAATCCGCTGCCGCAGATTCGGATATGCGATGTGTTCACACCACGCATCCAATAGCATCACCGCATGCTTTTTCTCATCATGAAACACACCCCACACCGTACAAGCCGTCGGGTCATTTTGCGTCTTTTCCGTATACGCCGTATCGTACGACTGAATCACCGACTGGAATCTTGGAATCCCCTTTCCATGCGGCCAAAGCTTGAACTGACTGCGTTTTATGATCCCCTGCTCTTCCGGGTCGATCAACTCTGCATACAGCTCCTGCCTACCAAGATTTGTTCCTTCATACTGCTTCACAATCTCTCGGAAGAACGCATCCGCCAAGTTAGCCCGATTCTCGTACGTCGAACCCCGCGTTACATGCGTTTGTGCGTCGTCCATTAATTTCCGAATCAGCGGAATCGGTTTCGGCGTCGTCGTAATGATGCCTCTTGGCCTCCGACCCAACCGCAGACCGAACATCAAGTTGTTCCACGTATCCTGTACATTCGGATACTTTGCCAACTCATCCGCCCAATATAGATCGTGCTGCGGACCCCGCAAGCTTTCCGGGTCCACGTCCGCATAAACCGTGGCGATCGCCCCGTTCGGCCAAGTTAACCGCCTTTTCGTCGGCTCATAATGCGGCTTGAACCACGGTGGACTACAAGCCAAAATCCCCGACTCACCTTCGATCATAACGTCCCGCGCATCACCAGCATCTTCCGCTACCAACGCCACCCGGTTCGCCCATTTGTTCTCTACGTTCCACCGCACGAATTCCGCACCCATCCGCGTTTTTCCGAATCCCCGGCCTGCTAACACCAACCAGTTGGTCCAATCCCCGCCTGGGATTAGCTGATTCTCTCTTGCCCACGTTTTCCAGTCATACAGCAACTTCGCGACCTCCTCATCCGACATACCGGAGACCATTCCCGAAGCCTCTCGCTGGGCATTCTCTTTAATTCGCTTGATATCATCGGCATTCATATAGCTGCCTCACGCCTTATCTAGTTGACGATTAACTTCGGCATCGATTACTCGACCCTCGATCCTGCTTACCAGCCTATCCCGCAACCCGTCAATGTTTACACCCTCCAGGTTAAACGTGTTATTCACATTGATCAACGGCTGCTGCACTGTCTTATTCACAATGTACTTCGTCTGACGGTTCGCCCGTAACAGCATCTTTAATAGCTCATCCGAATACTTTTTAACATGCCCAACCACCGCACCCTGATAAAACACCGGTTCATCGACCCCTTCAACCGCCCGTCTCCGCGCCTCGTCTTCCAATGAATCAGTGCTCTCGTCCAACGAGTCATTTAGCACCGCACCAAACACCGGACTACTGGCCTGCATATACGTGACGATTCTCCTCGGACAGTTAGCAGCCTTTAACGCCAACGTATTACTGCCCGTTGCTCGAATAACCGTTAAATATTTTAACAGCGAAATAGCATTAGACCGACGCCAAAAGACCGGCATATCTGGATAGCAATTCCGCATCTCCTCGGCCAACGTCTCCACCGTCACACCATTCACGGTCTCCATCTCATGGACCTTGTACCGACTGATCGCCTCACGAAAGCTTGTGATATTCTGACCTACCTCCTTGTACAACACGACCAAGTCCGCACCAAAATCAGACGCTGCCGCTTCTTCACCTAACAAGGCCACCGCTGCATTGACCTTCTCAGTCATCTCTTCCGTCGTGCCGGGATTGACCCCACGTCCGCTGACCTTTATCTCTTCCTCTAGGCGCTTTTTTATTCGACCAAGCTCCGTGAGCATAAAACCTAGAGAATCGACCCGCTTAGCCCAGCGCAGCCGCATCTCATCATCTAACCGCTCATCATTAGCATGCTTCTCGGCCTCTTCTAGCTCCATCCGGGCCATCCGCACTTCGATCTCGACCGTGTCCAGCCGATTTTCAGCACTAATCAAGTGCTTTTTACCCTCTTCAGTACCCGCGACCAGATGACCGTCGATCTTTACATCATCTTCCATGTTCCGCACTCCTTGTGTGTTCCATTAGCACCATCGTGGTGCATTCTGATCACTGGACCTACGATGTTAGTGATCACTAACTTTCAAAATCCCGTAAAAAAAGGACTTTCCAGCACTCGGTACATCTTTAGATATATATTGAATATCGGCACAGTTGATTCTGTGTTCCATTATGTTCCATTAGCGCGGAACGGCCAGAAGCCCCGTCGTACGGGCGTTCTGGGCATTTGTTCCGTGTTCCATTTCTTCCGGAAGTTGTCGTCGATTGTCGACAATTTTTCCCGCGTACGCGCGGAACGCTGGCACAAATTGGCTCCGAGGCCCGTCGGACGGGGCGTTTCGTGTTCCGTGAGTTGTTCCGTCTTGCTGGAACAGCGGAACATCTGAAGTTTTCTAGATGCCCCGCGAGGGATGTGCGAACGCACTCCTTTATGATACACCAATAGACCAACGCCGTCAATACCCTTTCGGGCAATGCATTTTTCTTTTCTTTCGAAAAAAGACTTTGCATCATTTTTCACTTATTGGTGGTTCTTTGGCCGATACATATTTTCAATGGGTCGCGAATTGTCGCAGTCTGGCGCTGCGTATGCCTGACCATGAAAAGCCGCGGTAAAAGGGGGGTTTTGGATCCTTTTTCGCTGGCTTTTTACCTCGGTTTTTTGTTAGTAAGCGCTTACTATCGCCAGAAGGCCCGTAGAACGGGACCAAAAAACCTTTTGCAGCGGCCAAAAAACCTTTTGCAGCGGCCAAAAAACCTTGATCAGCGGACCAAGAAAAAAGGACCGGGAAAACAGGCCGATCAGCCGACGATCGTGCCACGCTGATGGCCAGATAAAAGGACCAGAAGCTCAGGGCCGTCGGGTCGACCGGTCCACACACCCAGTGCCCGGGTGCCCCAATCAGCGTACCGCAGGCCGTCAGTCAGCAGATCAAGCTGCCAAAAGCCCCACAAATAAAAGGCCGACGTGCCGTCTTTTTCGTCCACGTGCACCAGAACAAAGGCACCCTGACCAAAGCGACCGCGCAGGGCCAAAAAGCCTTTTTGCTGCTCCGTCAGATGACGGACCTTGAGCCGAGATCCGGGGCGCAGCGGAGCACGGACCCTTTTCAGCTCGACCCAGCCACCCGAGCCGTGGGCAGCGTACGACAGGTCCGGCACACCCAGGCTGACCTTGTCCTCGTGCCTTGTATAGGTGATCTTGGCCGGATGCTGATCAAGCACTGGCTTTAGTTTGAGGTGCCACGTCTCTTGTTCTGGCTTTCGCATTCCGCGATTTTACGCTCATGTTTCACGGTTTGCAAGCCTCTATTCGCCTACCGGCTCTGCTGCCGATACCTCTCCGAACCGATGCGGCGCGCCAGCTCCTGGTAACCTGATCGCTGCCGCTCGAGCAAGTCGAGCAGGACTTCTTCG
>RGUK01000175.1 GCA_010027825.1 bacterium | reverse complement strand
GTTTTAATTTTTGGGGGTCAGATGACCCCCTTTTTTATGGAGGTGACATATGTACAGTAATGGTTCTGCTATCCACAACCTGCCCCGCATCCGTAACTACGCGGAGGCTGACCAGTTCTTCAAACGAACCAAACCCTTACGCAGCCGTAAGTACGATGCAGAGTCTGTTCGCCCGTTGCACCCCAAGCGTAGCGGTAGTTACATGAAGTATCGTTTGGAACACAAGGTCAAGTATGGCCGCAGCGTGTACGACCTGATGCTTTACCGCACGCCGGTCATTCGGTACTTCAAACCCGAAGCTGACGGAAGTTACTTTGTATCTATCCGCGCACATTACTCCATAACCACCCGCAAGTTTACGGATTGGCATAGGTGGGGCAGTGGTAAAAAACAGTTTGATACGACGGACGGTAAAATTGTTTTTGTTCCGTACGGTAATGCTTATGATGACGGTCCTCGAACCTCCGCTGTGCTGCACTTCAATCCGCAGGGGTTGTTGGATGTACCCAATTCATGGCATGCCCCGTTCTTCAAGTTGTTTGTTAGTGATGACGACAAGAAGCGTCGGGCCATGTTCAAAGCCAAGGTGGATTCGTTGCTTGACTACGTGGCAGTCAGCCGTTCTACTGTTGAAGAGTTGGCAGCTAGTGGGGGGTGGCGGGAGTATGCTTTCAACCGCCATGCTATAGCACACGACATCGCACTCTTTGTGCAATCAGATAACCCCGAGGCTTGTGTTGAACATAAAACTTTGGAGGGGCTGTTGAACATGGCAGCAAGTAAGTTGCAGAAGAGAGCACGACGGCACGCTCGGTATGAGTACTGGCACAAGAAAAGGATGGGGGAAGAAGCTGAGTTCATCCACACTACAGACTTCGACCCAATCGTTGCCAGCGTCCGCGACGACATCATGGCTACTGCGGGGTACATGACCAAGTCTAGGCAGGAAATCTTGCCGATGTTTGCTGAGGAATACAAAGGTAAGTTCTACATGTACCGTGACTACGACATGCCTAAGTTCTCAGAGCAAGCGCTTATCCTGCGTCCGCTGATATAAAAAAAGTAATGGCGAAGGGGCTTCGGCCCCTTCATAATAGAAGTTCCAACAACCCACAACTAGGAGAAGCCTATGAGCCAAGCTCATGAACAACTGTTTGATTATGCACCGTTCCTGCTGAAGGTAGACAAGCTGGCAGCAGAACTACATGACGCTTGTTTGCACAAAAACTACGATGGAATCAAGCCCATGTGTAACGAGTTAGTTGTTCAAGCTAGGATGCTGAAGGCGTGGGCAAACGACATGGAGGAAAAGAGTGCAGCCTGAGCACAGTGAAACAAAACAGAAACCAAATGGACCCCCATTCTTCAAAAACCTAGCGGAGGATGGGGATTGTCTGCGCGATATAGATGTGCACAATCTTTATGAAGGGGAGTACAGCAAGCGCAAGCTTGCATATCCTACGCGCAGGGCTGTAGTAGAAACGTCGTACAACCACGGCGGAGTAAAAGAACAAACAACAATTAGAGTCACGCCGGTGCTTATCAGAACCGCGACAGGCACAACAGAAGTACATGCGGACGTAGTGACCGGCACGTTGTATCGCCCCAGTGGGGAATGTCTTTCATCATCAAACCGGAGAGTAATCAAATGGGAAAAAAATCTCAGCTCGATGACGAAGAAGTAATTGCTATCACCGACAAGTCATACATGTACTACGTCAAGTCACAACCTTGGCTACCGCACTACGTAACGAAGGGCGTGTTTGTTGCGCCGGGTGGTGTGGAGAAAAAAGAAATTGAAGTGCAGATTATGGGCGGCATCAAGAAAGAAGTTTATTTGTGGCCGCGCTATTGGATGTCTGAAAAATCGAGGATGGTGAGATGAACTTTGAAGAACTGGAACAGCGGGTACGGGAGTGGGCGTTCGCCCGTGACATTACTTCGTACTCCACACCGCAAGCGCAGTTGTTAAAAGCCGTCGAAGAACTTGGTGAGTTGGCAAGTGCAGAGTTAAAAGCCAACCACGAAGGTAGGATAGATGGTGTAGGTGATGTTATTGTATGTCTGATTATTTATTGTCAGATGTGGAATCTGAATGTATCCAAATGCTTGGCCCACGCATACAACGAAATCAAGGACCGCAAGGGCAAGGTAGTAAGTGGCGGTGCTTTTGTTAAGGAGCAGATGAAGTGAAAGTAACTGTTGAGATAGATGATGATGCGTTTGATTTGATTATGGTTAAAGCTTTGGAAGACCATATTTTGTACACTTACAGTGACTTTGTTTATTTGCACCCAGACGATGTCGAATGGAACAACAAACTTAGGGAAGCACTGTGGGTTGTGTTTGATTACTTTGCCGGTGAAGAAAAAGCAAAAGAGTTAAAGAACCTCATTGAAGGAGGGGAAGATGAACGAGAGCCGCCGGAAGGCATTTGAGCAGTGGTGGTTTGAGAACAGCAGCAAGACCCACAACCCCAGCGATATCTGGGATGCGGCATGTGACTGGATGAAAGAAGAAATTATCTGGCGCATGGAACAGTGTGTTGAAAGGAATAGAAATGAGCAAAGTTGAGTACGCCCTTGCCGAAGCGCAGGCAGCTGAAGATGTAGTAATTATTTGTTTTGACGAGGGCGGCGAAATGTCCTTGCACTCGACCATCACGCGTGGTCCCGAAATCCTTTGGGCGCTCGAACTAGCTAAGATGCAGATTATTGAAATGGGACAACCGGAGGACGCATGAAATTAAAAGATATTTTGTTTGATGTGTGCCTTGCATTTGGGGTAATTGGCATGGTATTAGGGCTAGCTATTCCTCTAGTTGGAACTCTTTATGTGATATGGGGGTGGTTGTCATGAGCGATTTTATGCAGAAGCAGTTCGACATCAGCCAAGAACTTATCCGGTTGATGAACCGCGAACACGAAGAACGCAATCGCATCTTTGAGAAGTACGAAAAAGAACTTAAAGAAAAAGACCGTTACATTGCAAAGCTGGAAGCAACCATTCAAGCACTCGAAGTTCTAGTGAAGAAGTAGGAGCCATCATGTACATCTGGTTTAATCTATTGTTATTTAGCAGTGGGCACTGGATGTATGTAGAAACGCTAGAAACATTAGAGCAGTGCCAAGACTTAAGGATTTGGTACGAAATAACTCAGCCCGGCAACTACTACTGCCTACCTACACACGTGGAGAAATCATAGCATCATGAGCTTTACCCCCGAAGCAAAAGTAAAAAAGAAAGTTGTCATCCAACTCAAAGCCAAGGACGCATACTACTTTTTCCCCGTGATGAATGGTTACGGCAGGGCTGGGATTCCTGACATAGTAGTGTGCTATCGTGGGCAGTTCATTGCTATCGAGTGTAAGGCAGGCAGCAATAAGCCAACAGAACTACAACTAAAAGAAATAGAAGCCATCCGCCAAGCAGGTGGGGTGTCGATGGTTGTCAATGAAAGCAACATTGAGGATGTAACGAAGATACTGGAGAGCATTGATGGGACGCCCCTACCAGAGGATACTGGTACTTGATTTTGAAACTTATTTCCATAGCAAAACATTTACTTTAAAGAACTTAACTACCGAGCAGTACATCAGGGACGGCAAGTTCAAGGTGCACGGTGTATGCGTTAAAGACTATGGCAGCGAAGATGCTGCGGTGTGGTATCCCCATGAGGAAGCAATTGCTTTCTTTAATTCCGTAGACTGGGATACTACCGCCGTGCTAGCGCACAACGCACAGTTCGATGTAGCTATTCTGTCGTGGCACTACGGCCACAACCCATGTTTTATTTTTGATTCCCTCAGCATGGCTCGTGCTTTGTTTGGCATGGAGCAAGGCAACTCGTTGGCTGCGCTGGCGCAGAGGTTCGCTCTACCCGATAAGGGCAAGGCGCTGATGAACGCCGATGGTTTGGTTGAGCTACCTGAAGAAGTCGCGCAGGAATTAGCCGCGTACTGTGCGCATGATACCTTCTTGTGTGAGGAAATCTTTAAGCGCATGGAGCCGGGGTTCCCCAAGAAAGAACTGCGGCTGATTGACCTGACGCTAAAGATGTACACGAGGCCGGTGCTTGAGCTAGACCCTGTGCTGCTGGCTGATGCCATACGTGAAGAAGAAACACGGCGCACCAGCCTT
>RGUK01000174.1 GCA_010027825.1 bacterium | reverse complement strand
GCGACTGAAAGATGCACGGCTCAAAGCTTGTGTCGCCGACTTGATTGGGTGGGGCGATGAGGAGCGCGCCGAGATTGAGACCTTCGTGGCCATCGCGATCGAGGTCATGAAGCGGACCAACGTCTCGAAGCTGCGCGAGGCCGCCAGGGTTGTCGAGTTGCGTCATCTTGTGAGTTTGCAGCCGGAGACGGAGCAATGACTCGCACCGAAATCTTGCGCATGGCCAACAACGTCGGGCTTGGTCGCCACTTAGACCAGATCGAAGCGATTGTAAGGCAGGTGCGCCGCAAGACTAAGCCGCTCACGCCAACCGAGCGCGTCTATCTGGACTACCTAACTGAGTTTCGATCGCTCAAAGATCTTGCCCATCAGTTTGGATGCACAACCGAGGGCGCGCGTAAACACATCAAAGTTTTATACGCCCGCGGCTTGATAAGACGTGAGTCGTTTTTTAAGTGGATCAAGGGCCGGCAGAAAGGCGCCTGGGCCTGGCACTACATTGCAAAATGAGCGATCCAGCCCACCCCACTAACGAGACCTGGGAGTTGTTTGATCCCGAAATTTACTCGCCGCCTCGCGGCGTCAATTTGCTCATGATCAATCCAGGTGGCCAAGCCGCGCATACCGCAAACCGTCAAAGACCGAATGGAGGCGAAATGGCTGAGTTGACTCACGTACCGAAATTAGTGCTTAAGTGGGTGCTGTCCTGCAAAGCACCGAAGACATCTAAGGATGTCGCAAAACACTTTTACATAGAAGAGGCTACGGCTCGGTACTATCTGAGACTGTTGACCGTGAAGAATTTGCTAAAAATTCATTACCAAAAGAAACAAATTAAGTACTACGGCACTCCGCTGTCGTTTGATCCAAAGCCGGAACCGATGGCAATCAAACCGCCAAAGAAAAAGAAACCCGCATCGCTTGCGCTGCCCAATGTTGCTAACCCATCCAAACTGGAAGACGTTTGGGGAAGGGTGGTGCAGGGATGAGCTTCGTGTGTCCACTCCCACCGGTCAAAGTTTTTGTGAAGGCTGAGTATTTGTACGATCACCAGCGCGGTTATGGTGACCTGGTCGAAGGTGTGTGGTGCAGCGTCAAGTCACACCGTGGCGAAGCCTTTCGCTTCGAGACCTACTTGCCTCAGTACGCGGCGCTTTACGACAAGCTGCCGATCAGCGCCTTTAGCTGGCGCGAGACTTTGGTGGAGGATGACCAGTTGCCGCTTGATGTGTTGCAAATCTGGGACGCAATGAGTCACCACGTCGAAGTCATTCACAAACCGCTGCTCTCGGGTTTGCGAGCTGAGTTCTTTGGCAAAGATCGCTTCATTCATTCTGGCGAATACGTGTTCACGCTGGACTGTTGTAGCCCGGATCCACGGATCCCCGATTTTACGTTTAGCGAATCAGTGGACGAGCACAAAAGCTTCAATTTGCTCAAGCTTGATAACGGTCAGTTTGCTTTGCAACCCAACAACCGCTGCCATTTCTACGACGCGGCTCTTAATCCTCAGACGATCAAGCGGCCGGATTTTAAAGTAGCTACCCGCAAGTATCGCGTTGAGCGCGAAGCGAAGTGGAGGCTCGGTGATACCAATGATGTGACTTACGACGGAAGGACCGAGTAATGCGTCCGTTTGAATCACTAGGCGCGCTGCTCGACGATTTGCTGTCAGCCGCCGCGCTGCTGCTGTTGGTTGCGCCGGTCGTGGGCATCGGCGTGATCGTGATGTTTCTTTATGACAAGGCAAAGGAGGTGTTGCGATGAGCTTTACTGAGATGGCCAGGAAGGTCCTGGTCAATGACATCATCGAGACCACCCCGCTGGAGATCCGACTCCAGGTGGTGGAGGAGATGCTTGAAGAAGTGCAGCTGCGCGCCAAGGAGGTGCGGCTGCTGGCTGAACAACTCATGGAGAGGTGGAAAGATGGTTAACCGTACCGTTCAAGACGCCTGGCTGGAGTATTGCAAAACCCACGGCATGGATTCGATGAACCGGCACCAATTTGCAATTTTCAAGGCCGGCTGGAATGCAGGCCTTGCTGCGTTGGTAGTGCCAAACAACGACCAGTGGCGGTTGGGTGAACCGCGCGACCTGGCCTAGCCCAGCTTGTCGGCGAGCTCTTCGACCTTGGGGTTGTAATAGACGGACAGGGATTTGAGGTCACGGTGCCCCGTGACCTTGGACAGCTCGACGGCGTCTCGGAACTTCGGCGCCATGCGTGAGATGGCTTCGTGCTTTCCATCGTAAAAACGTAGGTTTGCATCAGCTAGTCCGGCTTGTTTGCGCAGCACCCGGTAGTAGTTGCTCAGCGTCTGCGAGCTGATCGGGAACAGCGTGTCGGTGGGATTTTTGTCTTTCACCAACGTGGCCACGATCTTGATCGCTTTAGACGACAGCGGCACGTCCCGCGCGTCGCCGTTTTTGCTGTCGTGCAGTCGGATAAAACGCTGCTTAATGTGAACGTCGGCCACCTTGGCCGAACAAAATTCGTTTGGCCGCATGGCCGTTTCGATAATTAGCAGCAAGCCCCAAGGCACGTAGTCCATGCCTGTAACAGGCGCACGCTCGGGATCGAATTTGGCGGCGGTGAGAATGGCCTGGAGCTCGTCATCGCTCCAGCGTCGATTGCGCGGCTTTCCAGCGGCGCCGGCAGGGCGGCCGACCTCACGCATTGGATTGGTTTTCCAAGGGTAGTCCCACTCTTTGATGGCGTAAGTAAAGATCTTTGAGATCAGGTTCATTTCGCGGTTCACCGACTGTGGCGAGACTTGGTTCAGCCTAACGTCGCGCCAGTCGCGAATGTCCTTGGGCATCATCTCGAGCGTGCGGCGCTTTACGAAATCCGCCTCGCGCAACAGCATGTTGATGCGGACCTTGTCCCAGCGGGCGCCCTTGCGCCCTGGAACTACCTCGTCACGGAAACGCTCAAAGAGCGAGCCGATCGAGTCTTTCGCAAACTTGCTGGGGTCTTTGTAGGTGTGGTGGTCAATTTCCCGCTCGATTTTTGTGGCCCAGTTATAGGCCGCTTTGTGCGAAGGGAAGATGCCCGAGCGGGTTTTAAAGCCAGCCTTGCGGACGACGGCGCGGTAGCGGCCGCCAGGGTAGGGTGCGATATGTGCCATCTGTCTCTCCTAAAACTGCACAAGAACTGCACAAGGAAGTGCGAGACAAATAGTACATTCAAATACTTAGGCGTACAAGTGGGAAAATCTTCTGGGCACCAAAAAACAACGTATTTGCTGTACTTTCAAGTACTTGAGTTGCACAAGACCGTACAGCAACGCACTGTGAAAACGCTGAGTAGACCCCAAAACTGCGCAAAACCTCCACAGGACAATGGCATAACGGCTACATCGGTGCGGCAGCCTGCTCCTCAGCGCGTCTGACCCGGTCATTGAATCGCTTCATCGCGGCCTGGATCCGCTGCTCCTGGATCTTAACCGACTCTTTCGACGCCCCCTTCTCGATCAGCTCTCTACGCCGCTGGCGTAGCTTTTGGACGTCGCGCTCCACCTGATTGGCGTAATCAACAAGGCGCGCTTCGGGGTTCTCCCGGCGATAGTCCGCGACGCCACCTTCGCGATTTTTGATCCGGCCCTTGATCTCGGCCTCGTGCTCGTTGATGCGGGTGATGTTGTCGTAGAACCGCGTGGATTCGGCAGCCGCCGATTTGGTGTCGCCGTAGAACCGGCCAACCAGAGGAATCTTGTAGGGCGGCAGCTCCTCGCCAGTCACGCTCGAGCTCGCGGTCTGTTGGATCTTCAAGAGCTCGCGGCCGATACCACCGGTGGCCTGGCCAATCAGGTAATCGAGCTGGTCAGGCGTGGGGCTGAGCAGGCCTTGCTTGTACTTGGTCCCGCCGGTGGCGAGATTCAAGTAGTAAGACATCTCTTTTGACAGCCAGCTTGCGGTGTCTTTCGCCCTGGTGTAGCCCGGCGTAGGCGCGGTCTCGCTGCGGTCCTTCTTGGCGATCGGCTTGCCGGTCCAGTCGCGATTCTCAGCGAGTGCCACTAGCGGGTCAGCGATTGTCGGAGCAATCGTCTGGACCGACCAGCCGGCGTTGCCGATGGGGTTGAAGGCGTCGAGGAAGGCGCCGGTGATCTGACCCACACGCTTGGCCGGATCCTTCCAGCCGGAG
>RGUK01000173.1 GCA_010027825.1 bacterium | reverse complement strand
GTGGCGTGGTTTTGGCACTTCATCCGCCAATTATAGGCGTAACCCTCTTCACCTGCTGAATAGCGGGCCACGGCATAATCACAACCCGCCGCCTTGGCCAACCGCACCACTTCCTCACATGGTGTGAGAAGGTTGAGGATGCTTTTGGGGCATTTATAGTCACAAGGCCCCATTGTCTCGCTCACTTCCTTAAACATAGCCTCACCCTCACGTGCTCCCCGTGGTCTGCTCCAGCGGCAAAGCGTTACCATACCGTAGGTATATCTAAAGTTAATCAGGCCCTTGTGTGCTACGTTTGGGCTTTTATTCTGTAAGGCGTCAGGCGATGGGTTGTAGTCAACGGCCATATAAACAACGTTGCCAACCTTAACAGCGGCCAAAACCTTACTCTCGCCGCCCGTAGGTTGTCTATCTTCCCCCACGTGCTTAAAGGTGTTGCGTTGTATGGCTATGGCCTTAAAATCAGGCTTTTCTAAATAATACTGTCCATCCCATCCCATGTTAGCGGCCCTCCTCAATCCACGCCGCACAAGCGCGGGTGCTGATATAGTATTGGGCGGCGGTATCGCTGGCTTGGTATTCGGCCAACAGGCGCCGCGCCTCTTTGCGGTTGTTTGCCTCGTCAACAGTCTCTAGGTAGCCGTCACCCTTGCGTTGGATATAAAACATTATCGGCCCTCCTCAATATCAGCCGCTTGGAGGATGCTGGCCGCTTGTTGATAGGTGTAGCCTGCTAGGATTAAATCAATCAACGCCGCCAAGGTATTCGGCTTGTATTGGGCGTCTAGCGTTGTGGGTATAATCCCCACCATATCGGCGGGGGTGTGGGTTATGTGTGGCATTTTCATGCTCCTTTATAGGTTGATAGTCACTTGGTTGGCGCCAAGCCCCGCCTCACTATGCAGGATATTGGCGTAAACTCTCGCGGTGCGGATATTCACAAAACCAAGCCGCGCCACATCACCCCGCACAAGGTTTTTAATCTCCATTTGATAGGGCATTGTGGATTGGGCCGCTAAATGCTTGGCCGCATACTCACGCCCGCCTATAGGTAACGTGGGCAGGGTGGCGGGTTGGGTTTTTGATTGTTTTTGTGTTGGCATTTTCATGCTCCTCTCTGGTTGTGTTTTGGGCCTTGCGGCCTCCCTTAGTAATAACAATATATCCAAAAAGATAAGATTTTGTAAACAGAAAAATTATGCTTTATAAATCAATATTTTATCAGCCAAAAGCCAGCGGTTGAAGGTGAAAGTGTGATAGGATGGCCACAAACGACAGCCAAGGGGCCGAAGGCTTTTTTGTAACTGTTTGTATTGCTTGAGCTTTGGTTAAAAAATAGGTGTTGCATTTGTGTTTTGAAAAAAGTTTTTTAATCAAAAATGTTCCACGACATCCAAAATGGATAGAAGTGAATAAAATCATAAACTTCCTGTGGTGCCTTTATTTTGGATAGATTTTTGGGGTTTTTGGTGTTTTGTTTTTATAAATCATTGAGTTGACTGCCGCTCATCATATTTGGCGTTGCCATTTTGTATAGATTGAAAAAACGGTGTTTTTGTTATTTAAATCATATTGTTATTAAAAAAGCTCCAATTTGGATAGATTTTGCAGTTTTTGAGAAAAAAGTAAGCGTATACGAAAAAGTGTGATTGTATACTTATTTTTTGCTACTCCAATTTGGATAGATTTTATCTTTTTGGATAGATAAAAAAATCTATCCAAATATGATGAGCGCCAGCTAAGTTCGCGTAAAGCCACAGCTTTTTAGCGGTTTTCAAAATCTATCCAAAATAAAGGCACCACAGCAACTTTATGATTTTATTGATGAATTAAGGCCGTGGTGCAAAAGTAGCGTTTTTATACTCTTTTCTAAGCTAAAGGTAAAAAATTATTAAAAGAAGAAAAAGAAAAAAGAGTAAATATAAGGGGTATATATAATAGTTTGTCAAAAATCATGAGTTTTGCACCGTGGCGGTGGAACATTGCTACATTTTGATGAAAATCGCCCCCACCTCTGGCCGCTTGCTGGCCGCATGAAAATCATACCCGCTGGCGCGGGCATTTAGCGGGGGTGCCAACCGATTAAAAATAACCCCCTCAATCGTCATCGCCTGACGCCTCACAAAATGGGTTGGGGTAGGTTATGGGATAGGTTGGGTTTATAGTCTCTCTATGTGTGGCGTCTGGCGTTGAGACAGTCACCAGCTTCCTACCACACCACACTAAACCCACACCATGCTTTACCGTGGCGTCATTATGCCCACCATGCTTTACCGTGGCGTCATTATGCCCACCACGCTTTACCGTGGCCATACCATCTACGCTAAACCCACACCAAGCAGCGCGGGGGGGCGTCTGGCGATGAATAACCCGAAAAGGGGCGCGGCTACCCTACCAGCCGCCTTTTAAAACGCATCCAGCGGCCCGCTGGCTGGCCCATAAAAATGTATTAAATTGTATACTTTACTACACCTCTGTTTTTTATCTGCAACAGTTCACCAGATTCCATTGCAAACTTGCAACAAAAAACCCCTCACACGTTGATAACCGTTACAATAATCATAATAACCCCACAAAATAGTCAACAATTATGTTTCACTTTCAACCCATTGATAACAAAAGCATTTTACTGAATAAGAAAATCAGTAATTTTTTAAGCCTATCCCCCTTAAACAGAGTAATATCAATTACTTAGCTATCCCCATCACCCACCTAGCGCCGCCCACACCCCCACCCCCCTAGGCGGGTTGGTTCCATACGCTTCGGGAGTGGGGCCACCTCGCCGGCGCGTTTTCTCATAAGGTCCTGCTGGAGTAAGAGTTCGCGCACGTGTTCACCATCGCCAGACGCCATGCTGACTGGTTTCGCCAGACGCCATGCTGACTGGTTTCGCCAGACGCCATTTCGGTATGTGGGATGGGATAAGGTGGGGTGTATAGGGGGACGTATAGAGGGTAGGCCATAAGGTACCATCCGGCGCAAACACATACCCCCGGCTAACAGTCGGTGAACCCCTTGCGTTTTTTATATTTTTCGGCTTAGGATGAAGAACCATGACAAAACCCAGAAAAAAACGATTTAATCAGCGCACCGAGACACCGATAGACCCGGCTGATGTCGTTGAGTTGCCTGATATTGTCGAAGAGTATGATGGTGTAGAGGGGTTTGAGGCTCGAACGAGCATGGAAAAGAACCCTATTGTGACACACGTCAACAGGATTCGGCGGTTTTTATCTGGCGTACACAACATTTCTGACCAACCAAACCACCCTGGTGCGGCCGAACAGGCTAAAAGCCACCCGATGTACGCGGAATTTCTCAAAAATGCCAAGACGTTGGAGTCACAATTGAAGATGGCGCCGGATATGCTGGCGTTACACTCGTTTAAGACCGCCAAACGTCAGCAAGAGGTGATGCACAAGCTGGAAAACCTTGATGTTGAGGGGAAATTGCCTGTTTTTCTGTCGAATGCGGCGATGTTCAAGGATATTATGGCGGCTGGCTTGCCCCCTCTGGCCCAAAAAATACAGACGTTTTTGATGGCAACCCCGGTGAGGGAGCAGACCAAGAATGGGCCTGTGAATATTCTACCGGCGAATGTAGATATGACGCCCGACCAAGTGAAGATGGCAATCAAGTTGACGGATAAATTCATTCCCGCGCAGTTGCCTATGGATATGGCCGGCCAACAATTGCAAGCCGGCCAAACTAAGATTGAAGTGGGTATTACGCAAGTGGGCTCAACACCTGACTATGGTTCCTTACCTGGTGAAGTGAACGGGATACCGTCCGGCGCGACCGTGCCGCAACAGAACACGACTGTTACGTTCAGAACCGTTGGGCCGAATGGTGAAATTAATGAGATGCAAGTCGGGATGGGTTCTCCTCAACCAAACGCTCAAAATCCCGTGGATGTGACGCCTGAAATGAAGCCACACCCGTTTGATACGGCACATATCCCGGCCTATGATGTACCTGTTGATTTTGTGCCGAGACACGAACAACGGACAGTAAATACTCACGAAGAGGCGTCTGGCGATGTTTCAGGGCCCCGGTAATGACCCTTTAAGGGCAGTCATCAGTCATGCTGAGGCAGTGGCCAAGACCCAGAAGACCGTTTATGAACTCGGCCAGAAGAAGT
>RGUK01000172.1 GCA_010027825.1 bacterium | reverse complement strand
CAAGGTCAGACTGGTCTGGCAGCTGGGCACCAAGATGGAGGACGGCCGGCCCTACAGCATCGGCCGCCGGTACGGCCTGACGCTGCATGAAAAGAGCAGCCTAGCAAAGGATCTGAAATCTTGGTTCGGCAAGCCGCCCCCGGACAACTTCGATCTGGAAAAGCTGATTGGGCAAAACTGCCAGATCGTCGTGACCCACAACGAGCGGGATGGGCAGGTGTACGCAAACGTGCAGAGCGTGCTGAAACCCGGGAAGACCAAGCTCAAAGTCGATCCGGACTTTGTGCGGTTTAAGGACCGCGAGCCAAAGCCGGCGGTGGTAGTCGGCACCCGCAACACCGACACCGACGCGGACGGCAACAACATCCCGTTTTAAGGATTGGCAGGAAACCACGAGAAAAAACCAAGGGGGCCGGCGTCAGTTCCCCCAACTGGCGCCGGCTTCCGGAAAGGAAACCATGGAAACACTTGAACTGATTGTGCGTATCGGAATCCCGCTGATGGTGACGCTTTGCGTTGCCTCGGCTTGGCCGACGATCCGCAACTGGAAGGCGTAAGCCGTGGCCAACCTTGTCGTCAAATACGACGCCGAGTCGGCGCACTACTACCTGTCGACCGGGGAGCCGTGCCACGGGGATCTGCGCCAAGCCCGCAAGGCAAAGGCGCTGCCTAGCGTCACTACGATCCTCAAAATCTTGGAGAGCGAGGCTTTGTCTCGTCACAAGGTGGACAGTGCCATCGCGCAGGCGATGACCTTGCCGCCGATCCCCGGCGAGACGCCGCAGGATTTTGCAAAGCGGGTCCATGAAACTAACAAGGCGGAGCTCTCCGGCATGGCGGACGCGGGGACACGGATCCACGAGCTGGCGGAGCAGGTGATCCGGGGCGAGGCCCCGCTGGCCAAGGACATGGACGACACGCTCCGGCCCCACCTCAAAAGCCTGACCTGCTGGTCACGGTGCCTGGACGAGGTGCAGCTATCGGAGGAGGTCGTGGTGCATGACGGCGAGGGTTATGCGGGCCGATGCGATCTGATCGCCAAGATCGACGGCCAGACGGAGATCGTGGATTTCAAATCCAAAAACTTTACCAAGGTCGCGCCGTTTCATCCCGAGATGCCCGGCTTCGCCACGGCCGACGAGGAGCACAAGGTGTGGACGGATTACAAAGAGCTCCTGCAACTGGCCGCCTACAGCTACGCCTGGGCTGGCGAGGCGTTGCCGGCGAGGAACGTCTTTATTGACCGCAAGACCGGGGCACTGGACGAAAAACTTTACACGGCCGAGGAGGTCGAGGACGCCTTTGAGGCGTTCCGGGCCTGCTGCACGCTGTGGCGCAAAGTGAAGAAGTACGATCCGAGGGAGGGCAAATGAACGACACCAACTACGTCGTCCTTCCGACCGAGCCCTTAAGCCGCCAGCTGGTCGAGCGGATCCGATCGCTGGAGCGGCAGCTGGCCGAGACCCGGGACGCACTCAAGGCCGCCGAGGAGCGGGAGAACGTGCTGATCCTGGACCGGCTGCGGACGGAGGGCGGGCTGTGACACGCGCGGCAATGGCTAAGCGGGACCACACCTGCAAGACGCGGCCTGTTCTGCGCCGGTGCCGTTGGATGGCGGAGCTGTTGCGCAAGAACGGCGAGCTGCCCAGCTGCGAGAAGGTGGGGCAGGAGTTTGAGGTCAGCTACAAAACCGTCAGCCGGGACATTGACCTGCTGCGCGATTTTATGGGTTACCCGATCGCGTACGACAAAAGTACGTACAAGTGGAAGCTGACGGGTCCGATGCCGGAGCCAGTGCTGTGACCCTTCCCCAACTCATCTCATTTTTCTCCGCCCGCATCATCGGCTCCTGGACGATGGAGGAGTGGGCCGGTGTGCTGGATCAGATCAAAGCCAACCGAATGCGCTATGGAATTGGGCAGTGGGTATGAGCGTAAAACGCATCCGCTGCACCGACGACGTCCAGAAGCGCGGCATTGCCAAGCTGCGCGAGGCGATGAAGGGCGACATGGCGATCGGCTTGCACTGGAAACTTCAAAGGGCGTTGGAATGTTTTGAACTGAGTCACGTCATTATCAAGGAGCTTCTGAAGCGCGCCGAGGGATACCAAGAGCGCGACATAAAGGCGAAGGCAGTCAAATGACCGTCCCTCTTGCACCAGCCGTCCGGACGATCTACGAAAACGGCGCCCCGGAAGGGGAGCGCAACAACCAGCTGTTTAAGCTGGCCTGCCAGTTCCGCGACCAGGGCATGCCGATCGAGGATGCGGAGGTGGAGGCTGAGAGCTGGGCGCTTAAGGTGGGGCTGACCCAGCGGGAGGCGTTGTCGGCCGTCAAAAGCGCCTACAGCCGCCCGGGCCGGGAGCCTTGGGTGCCGGCGAGCAAGTACGGGATCCGGGGCATGACGATTTACCGGGAGCAGGCGCACGTGCCGGCTATGCCGCAATCGGCCAAGGAGGACGCGATTGACCGGTTTCTTGCCCACGCCTTTCGCCAAGGGGAACGCATCCACATTGACCGCGCCATTCTGGACGAGGAGCGGGAGCGGCCCAGCGGCCGGGGCGAAACCCGCACTCGGGAGGAGTGGCTGGAGCTGTTTAAGGACGGCGGGCTGGCCACGTGGCAAGGGGACGCGGTCGGCGTGTATGTCTGCATCAATCCGATCAAGGGCAATCGGCGCGTGCTGGAGGAGATCGACAAGTTCCGCCACGTGCTGGTGGAGTTCGACAAGGGGACGATCGAGGAGCAGTGGGAGCAGATCAAAAAGGCCAAGCTTCCGACGTCTTGCATTATCCGCTCCGGCGGCAAGAGCCTCCACGCCTGGGTGGTGGTCAATGCGGCCAACGCGGACGAGTTCAAGGAGCGGGCGGAGTTTGTCTACAAGCACCTAGAAAACTGCAAGGGCCTCGACGGCCAGAATAAGGACGCGCCCAGGTTCAGCCGTCTCCCCGGAGCCATCCGCCGAAGTACGGGCAACGGCCAGGAGCTGGTCGAGGTGGCCGAGGAGGTGCAGGCGTTTGAGGATTGGCGGGAGTGGACGATTGTCGGCGACCTGCCCACGCCCTTCAAGTGGGACGACATGCTGGCCTTCGACAAGGCCAAGGATGAGACAACGCTGTTAGGCGATCGCTGGCTGTGCCGGGGAGGATCGGCCTTGTGGGTAGGCTCCAGCGGCTTGGGAAAATCGGTTCTATGCCTACAGGCCGCCATCACGTGGGCCTATGGAAGCGAGTTTTTTGGGATCAAACCCAAACGGCCGTTGAAATCCATTGTATGCCAGGCAGAGAACGACGCCGGGGACGTATCGGAAACCGTCCGGGGCATCATCGACCGCATGGCGTTGAGCCAAGAGGAGCGGAAGCTGGTTTTTGAGAACGTAATCATTGTCCAAGAGAGCTTTTCGACGGGGGCTAGATTTGCCGACCTATGCCGCCGTTTGGCCAGCAAGCACAAGCCCGACCTGTTTTGGGTGGATCCGCTTTTGTCCTTTATTGGCGGGGACATCAGCAAGCAGGAGACGGCCAGCGTGTTCCTGCGAAACGAGCTCAACCCGGTAAGCCACAGCCATGGGTTTGCCTGGTGCCTAATACACCACAGCGGAAAGCCGCCCAAGGATGCGGCCTCTGCCTACCAAGGATTCGACAAAATGTATTGGGGGCTGGGCTCCAGCGAGCTGACCAACTGGGCAAGGACCGTGATTACGCTTAACGCGGTCAAAAGCGAGGATAACGATCATTTCGTTCTGGAGGTGGTTAAAAGGGGCAGACGCAGCGGGCTAGTACCTAGCAAGCCATTGGCCGGCATCACGGCCAGCAAGGCCCTTCCTCGCGTGTTTTTGAGGCATGCCACAGATTCAATCGCATGGATTGAGGCGGATGAACCGGAGAAGCGGGGGGCTGGAAGGCCGGAGAAGGTCATTAAGTTTGAGGACTATTTAGATGACGTCCGGCCGGGAATATCCGCAGGCCATTTACAGGAGCTGATCATGGTTCGGGCGGACGTGGGACGCGAGAAAGCCGTCAAAACTACAGGATTATGGGAACACGGTGACAAGGCCAAGGGGGCGCCAGTCCGCATCAAAAACGTGGGCCAAGGTAAGGCTAAAAAGTATGTCCCTTTTGACGTAATGGAGGGTCATGTATGAAAATTCAAAAATATGTACGAAAATACC
>RGUK01000171.1 GCA_010027825.1 bacterium | reverse complement strand
TCTATGGGAATGCGCGCCAGCCAGCCAGCCATGCATACGGGCACTGCATGTATTCCTCCCGTTGTTACTATGCCTGCTGGATGCTCGGCTAAAAAGAGCCATAGGCTTTTGCAAAACAGCCTGCACAATTGGAGCACAAGCAAGGGGACACGATACAGGGTTTTCATCCCAACTTTGGTTAGGGGCGCGTGCAGAGCTTGGCGTAGGTGGGGCTGCTGCTGAGCAATGCGCTCTTCCAACGGGGTAGCCCCCGTGATAAGCATAACGGAGCGGTTGCTTGCTTCTTGCTGCCATCCTTGCGCAAGGGTCAATGCTGGGAGCATATGCCCCCCCGATCCGCCGGCAACAACGATCAATAGTTCAGAAATCATATGATACTTTGCAGGGCTATGAACCTTTGTTGAATTACTTTGTCATTTGGTGCTTGTCGGTGTGCTTCTTCCAGCAATTTATAGGCGTCATCGCGCTTGCCAAGCTTGAGCAGCACGTATGCTTTTGTGTCCAGGAACGGCGCTGAGGACGGGTTGCTAGCAAGCGCCCGTTCAGCGTACGAAAGTGCTTGATCAAGTTGCGTGGTTTGACTGGCATAGTGGTATGCGAGCAAGTTATACACGCCCGGATCAACTTGAGACTCTTGGATTGCTTCTAGCAACTGTTTTTCAAGCTCCTTGTCCTGTCCGCATTGGAAGTAAGCATAACAGATTTGATAACGAGCACGAGCGCGTACGGTTGGATTTTTGCTGCGCTTTATGAGCTGCCGATATATTTTTTCCGCAAGCGCTAACTTTTTCCCTTCCACGCACAAATCAGCAACGCATGCCATAAGCAGAGCGCTTTGCTTCTTTTGCAAGGCATTCAAGCCAAGGTTGATGACCGTATCAAGAGGCAAGCCCATATTTTTGAGTAGTTGGTAAACGTGCAGGACTTGGATGTTGCTTGGATAGGCCTCCAGCAGCTGCTGGGCGAAGGCTTGCAGGTGGGACGTCGCGCGTTGCTCAGTTAGAATTTTTATTTTTAGTAAAATGGCGTTTAGAAATGCGCCGTCCAAGCTGAGTGATTTGTCGACCAGCTTGAGCGCTTTCTGGGGCTGTTTGTTCTGGAAGTGGAGCAGGGCAAGGTCGTAGAAATAGTCGGGTGTTTGCGCATTGATACGCTCTAGGTATTTGATTGCACGGGGATAGTTTCCTTGGTTGAAGAGCAAGCTGATGACATGTTTTTCAATTGCCAGGTCGCGTTGGCCAAGAGCCAGGAAGCGCTCGTAGCCTTTCAAGGCATCATTCGCGCGACCTAACTGTTCCTGCACAATCGCTTGGAACAATTGTGCTTGGGCAAATTTGGGCGAAAGCTCTAAGCACTTTTGCAAGCTTGCACGCGCGCCCTCCAAGTCCTGCTGTTGGAACTGTACTTTTCCTTGTAAAAATAGAAACAAAAAGTGTTTTGGTTTGAGCGAAGGTTTCGCCAGGCACTTTTTAATGAATTCGTGCGCCTTATCTAGCTGGCCTGTCTTCAGATAAGCCAGCGTGGCATAGTAGGCAACGTGCTCGTTGTCAGGATTGGTATCAGCAAGGTTGACGAACACCTCTTCTGCCTTGGCGGTGTCGCCTTGGGTGAGGTATGCCTGGGCGATAGCCAGCTGCACGGGTGTATTGCTTTTTAGTGCTTCCTTCAGCTTGTCTGCATGTCGCTCATAGTGTTCAAGAAGCGGCTTGTGTTGGCCGATGTCTGACATGAGCTGCAGGTAGCCCGCATGGGCATGCGGTGAAGGGTCGTAGGACAGTAGATCTTGGTAGATCTTAAGCGCTTCCTGAGCATTACCACGCAGGTGTTGGTAGGACGCTTTCAGGTAAGCATAATAGTCATGGGCAGTGTTGGCTGGCTTGGTAAGTGCTACAGCGCTACCTTGTTCAGGGTTTTCTTTCTCCTGCTCCTGGGCTGAGAGCTGGCTGATTGCACATACTAAGCTGACCGTGATAAACAAACGCATAGTCATTGGTTACCTCTCCCCTTCAGCGTCTTGCAGCGCACAAGATATGCAGCGAATATCGATTGTAACGCTTCGTTTTTAAAGGTTGCAAGAAGCTGATGTTCTTCCGCTGAGAGCGGCACGGGGCGGGGGGTAACAAAAGCACTTCGTTTGCGTTCCAGGGGGCGGGGTGGTCCGCTGGTTTTCATGGCACATTTGATTGCAGTTATGGGGGCATCGGGCACACAGAGCTTGATTTTTTCCAGCAACAGCGGCGTTAAGAGGCGTAGTTCTTGCGCCCAAGCAGGGTGGCTTACGGCTACAAACAGGGTGGAACCGTCCACTTTTTCAAGCCTGACGGCGGTGGCGAGGGGCCCGATAATGGTACCCCATTGTGCAAAAAGTTTGCCGCGCCAGGAGTGTTCGAGTTCTAAAAGCGAAGGAATGATGGCTTTGAGGTCTTTCATGGGGGTTAGCTTATAAAAAAAAACGCTTTTATGGTATAATCAGGGACATTTGCAACTTTTTAGAAAGGTTATTGTTTATGAGTATGGCATGGATCGTGTTGGTACCCCCCCTCATTGTCATTTTCTTAGCCGCGCTTACCAAACGAATCCTCTTCTCGTTGTTCGTCGGGATCATGTCTGCCTCCTTAATCATTACAGATGGTAATATTCCCGCTGCCGCTTCCTACATTCTGGGACGCTTTTGGCAGACCTTACAGCTCGAGCGGTTGATCTCGATTGAGGGGTTCTACTCATGCTCTAATCTCTTCTTGCTGGCGTTTCTTTCTTTGATTGGCGTTTTGATAACTATTATCCGTCATTCCGGAGCCGCCTACGCCTATGGCAAGTTCGTGATGAACAAAATTAAAACAATGCGCGGCGCTGAACGGGCATCGCTTTCGCTTTCCTCACTGTTTTTTATTGATGACTATTTTGCCAGCATCACCGTGGGGTCAGTGATGCAACCAATTACCGACCAGTTCAACATCCCGCGGGTTAAGTTAGCGTTGTTGGTTTCAGCAATGGCTGCGCCGATGGCCATCCTGATGCCCATGTCGACGTGGGTTGCTGAGTTGATGGGGCTGTTGCGCAATTCGGGCGTTGGGCTGGGCAATGCAGGGAGCATTATCAAGTCGGATCAATTTTCTTTGTACGTTATGTCCGTACCATTCATGATGTATGCCATCATCGTTGCATTAACGATTTGGTATATTGTTTCAGCGCGCGTTTCCTACGGCTTGGTTGCCCGTCATGAAACCTATGCGCGCAAAACAGGCGAACTGTTTGGCGGCAAGATTCCGGTAGCACGGCGCATTACCGATGCTTCTGAAGCTCATAAACGAAGCAGCACCTTGTTTGATTTCCTTCTACCTATCGTCCTTTTAGTTGCTTCAACCATGTTCCTTGTCCTCTGGACGGGTAGCTGGTGGCTGTTGGGCGGCGAGTATGATTTTTTGACCACGTTGCAACACGCACGCATGCCTTTTTCGTTTTGTTGTGGCGGTTTAACCGCAGTGGTTGGAACGGTTACTTACTACATGCATCGCAACCGCTTAGCCGCAAGAGCCTTGCCTGGATTGTTGCATGAAGGGTTTGGGCTGATGAGCAGCTCGCTGGTGATGCTTGTCTTTATTTGGGTTCTCAGTGGCATTGTGCGGGATGATTTGCGCACGGGAGCCTATTTGGCAAATTTGCTCGTCGGGCAAGTTAAAGCGTCGTTCTTTCCGCTTATGTTCTTTGCTCTGGCGGCATTGATATCTTCATTGATTGGCACCGCATGGGGCACAGTGGGCATTCTGGTGCCGCTGGCGCTTGAAATGGTACCATCATTTCTCGGCTTACAGCTTCCTATCGATATCACCCAGGCGCCGATGATTACCGCGCTGATAGGTGCTATTCTTTCCGGTTCAGTTGTTGGCAACCACGTGTCACCGGTCAGCGACGTTTCCGTGATGTCTGCGACCAGCGTGGGAGCATACCATCTTGACGTGGTACGTGCCCAAATCCAGCTTGCACTGCCCACGGTCATAGCAAGTCTTTTCGCGTTTTATCTGGTTGGCCTGACCCTTGATGAGTATGGGCGTATGGCAAGTGCCACGCTGGGCATCATCGGCGGGTTCTTGCTCAATGTGATGATGCTACACGCCCTCCAGTGGCTTGATAAACGCCGCAAAAAGCGCTAACGAGTGGTTGGCTCCTCTT
>RGUK01000018.1 GCA_010027825.1 bacterium | reverse complement strand
GTTGGATTGCCTGTTGGATTGCCTGTTGGATTGCCTGTCGGCGTACCAGAAGTGGCGTGACGAGAAGATCGCGTCGGGAGTCCGCTACGCGATTGAGAGCATCCGCAGAAACGACCGATTTTTCAGCGAAAGCAGTTTTCCGGCATCGGAAAATGCTGGTATCGCGGAAAATCAGTCGTAATCGACGGCTTTCCCGAGCGGGAAAGACGCAGAACGACAAGGATCAGGAGCGGCGAACTATGAGCGATGACAACACCACCCGGGACGCCGAGCCGTCTCCCGCATCCGCTGGTTCTCAGCCGGTGGCGTGAGATTGACTGCGAATTCGTCTACCCATGCGAATACACCGCTGGAGACGTTGCGCGGGATGCCGGTGGCGTTGTGGTGCCGCTTTACCGCCGCCCGCAGCCCACGCTCACCAACGAGGAGCGGGAGGCGTTGCAAGCAGCCAACGCATATGCAGACGACGATTGCAACCAAGAGTGTGCGATGATCGCTGCCACGCTTCGGGGCCTCCTGGATCGGACGAAGTGAGAACGCCAGCGATCAGCGGCTTGTCCGCTGCATCGCGTGGTTCTGTGAGCGTAGAGGATGAACCGATGAAATGGATCAGCGTGAGCAAGAAACTGCCAAGGCGCGGCGACGAAGTGATTGTCGCCAGTCGCCAGTACTCATGGTCAAACGTCTCTCAAAAGTACCGAAGGCTGAAAACGCTGAAGGTTGAGGCTGCGACGTACTGGGGCCAAGAGGATGAAGGGCCGCATTTTTCCTCTTGGCCGAACGAGCCAATAGACGAGCCGGTGGCGTGGATGCCGCTCCCGGCCCCGCCAACGGCCGGTACCTAACGAGGATTTTTCGTATTGAACCAGCTAATTTCAGCCCGCAAAGTTATCAAAACCGCAAACAAACTATTTATTGACTGGAGTTCCAATGCTTTTTGTTCCAAACATTCCGATCGTTATTGAGCCCGGTGTAAGCGTGCTTGAGGCTGATTGCCTCGCAGTTGACAATGATTCAAATACGCGGCACATGCACATAAAGTTGCAGCGCCTAGTTCTAGACTCCGACACTGCGGCGAATTTGCCGTTTATTCCTACGACAAAACAGCCGCACGTATTTACGATAATTAACAACTTGCAACAATCGCCGTTGTTGATTATTTACGATTTTCTCGGGCGTTTGCATATGGTATATACGCGCGGCGATGACAATTCTTGGGAGCGCCGCGACGTTGCAGAAGAACAGGTTGGGAGAACAGTTACGCAATTTTCTGTGCGGTTTTCGTTTGCTTCAGAGAAAACTAGAGACAAGTTTATGTCGGCAATCGGGCAGCTCGTCGACGCGCATAACGCAAATCAGCCGCTGGATTCGAAACTCGTCAAGACCGCGATTACGTTTTTGGCTAGGTCTCGGACTCCTCCTGTTTTAATTCCGGTAGCCGCGGCCAAGGACGACACAAAGAAACTGAAGGTCTAATAGCTACGTTTGCAACGGAGTGCTTATGGCGGAAGGAGCCGCCGATCTTTGCATTTGCGTTCTTTTCTACGGCGCAGATGATTACTGCAGCTATCTCGCCCGGCGCGTATTGAATGCGCCGATGCGAGAACTTGCGGCACGTAATAACATCGAATTTCGTTTCGGGTTTAACGCCGTAGGCCCGCAAACCCGCGAATTTGTAACTCAACAAATCGCGGAACATTTTCACCGCGCAACTGTGATAGATTGTGCGGTGAATATTTTTAAATATCCGTTAATGCGCCGGCTATTTCATGACTCGGCATTAACGCCGCCTGCGATAATGTGGTTTGACGACAATTCGTATATTTCTCCAGATACGGATGTCGACCGGTGGCTAAACAGAATTTTTAAACATCTTGACGGTTGCGCACTTCTTGGGTCTGTATACACCCAAGGATTAATAGGCAACCAAGCCGCATGGATTAAATCTCAACCGTGGTACGGCGGTAAACAGCCGGCGCCGTATGTTAAATATGTGGCGGACGGCTGGTTTGTTATGCGCGCGTCGTACATTACCGAATTTAATTGGCCGCCTCCGTGTATTGCACAATACGGAGGAGACGTTATGCTTGGAGAGCTTTGCCGACAACAAAATTTGTCGTTTTGCCACTTTCGCGATAATGTGTTAATAAGTGCAAATTCTAGTGGCGTCGAAGGCGTTTATCGCCGACGCGGATTTGACGCCGCCCCTGTTGGTTTTGATTATCAGCCGTTATGAATATTCACGTTGTTCGGCTTGATTTGGAAAAAACTCGGGCTAATTGGCCGTCGGATATGGCGTTTGCGCCGGCTTACGTGCATACCCGCGCTGAAGATGACGCCACGAATTGGGTCGTTTTGGACTCTCCAATTCTGTTGAATACTCCGCCTACGATTGCGGACGCCGGGCCGGATAACTATGTAAGAATTCCGCTCTTTGCTTACGAGTTGAGCCCAAAATCGGATTTAGCACTGGCGTACATGTTGCAGCTCGGTTTGTCGTTTGCCGGGTATTTGCCGGCCACTGTTAAAGATTTTTACGTGGTTACCGGCGCGCCAGTTGCGTTGCGGTACGACGAAACCGCAACAAATTTGCAGTGCTTAGAGTATTGGGTTGGATTCGCTGTTTCACTTAACCCTTAAACGAGGATTGTTATGGATAACGTATCAACGCCAACTGTAAAGGACGGCGTAATTCACCAGCGCGTGCCGCTGAAGCTTGACGCGTCCGCGTTAACAAATGCGATGAATAAATTAGCCGGACAGCAAATGCGACAAGAACAGGTAAATACGGCGGATTACATTGTTGCAACGTCTGCTCGTATTAAATCGTTATATGCCCGTTTTGACGCGGCAAAGTCTTTAGCGGTTCGGTTACATGGTTTGTTGCCGGCTGACCCGCTTCCGCCGGAACTAACGATTGACAGTATTTCCATTAATTATCGAATTGACGGCCAGAATAAAGTAGTCGAGTTGTACAGCGCCGGCGCTGTCGGCGATATTGCGGCATTGCTGAGCAAAGAGCTTGGCGTAATTGTCGCAACGTTGCAGCAAGAAGCGAGCATGCTGAAAAACGTATCCGAGGCGGCCGAAGCTTCGGCTACGAAAGCATTTAATGCTTGGCAGGCCAGCAATAAAAATATGCAGATCGTAGCGCAGCCGGCCATTGCCGACGGCGACGTAGCCGCGGCAGCCGAAGTAAGCAAGGAAGCAGAAACGGCGCCGTCCAATGACAACTACAGCTTTTAGCTATACGCGGCTCAAACGCCGCCGCGACAAACTGTTTTTGAATGTGTTGCGGCGGCACGTAAACGTTGCACTAACCGGGCCGATAATCAACATCGTTTGCGAAGAATTATTAGCCAACCTGCCAAATAGTACTTCACGCGCAGCGGTGTTTGAGTCGATTCGTGTGCTTGCCGGTTCTACGTTAAGCGAAAAAGAAGCAAAGATTATTGCTTGGCGGTTGGCAGGAAATACCGACAAATTAATTGCTGGATTTCCTGTCTTGCCGTGGACGCATCAGACAGAAGATGAAATTGTTCCAATTTGCGTAGAAAACGTTAAACTCGCGACTAAGCGCAATTTGCCTGGCGTGCTGTTAAGTTGCCGTGCGTTGTCCGGCTCGCCCTGCCCAATGTTGTTTAGCGAATTTGTTTCCCTAAATAGCTGCGCGGCTATTTCTCGGGCGTTAGGTTTTTCTGCGCCGTTCGGCCCGTATCCGTATTCCGCGCCGGCCCAATTTGTAAATCTGTTATTTAACGCGCATATTGAAGCCTCGCGCAGCCGCACAACGCCGTCGTTTATTACAGTTACTGCCAGCTCTAGCATGGTGCGGCACAACCGAGAAAAAATAGAAGTGCGCTGTCGAGCCAAGCCGTGTCCGCGGGGATTTGAGCACGCCTGTACGCAGTGCTGGGTGGGTTACGATCAATGTGAATTTGCTGTACACCCAAAAACGTATGTGACGCGGTATTGTCCCGCTTGTAACGCTATGGGTTTATTTTCGCCGGACGAGTGCGCAATGGAGTGCCAAGTCTGTCGGCGCAAAGTTAGAACGGCTGGAAAGGAGTAATCATGGGCGATATTGGATATCGAAAGCGCGGTGAAACTGGCCCGCTATACAACCCTGAGCGCGATTTTGCGTACATCACGCCGACGTTGATGGTGACTGCAATTGAAAACATGGAAGCGCCGGAAAAACAAGCCATGCGCGCTGAACTAAACATTACAGAAGATGAAATTGTGCTCGCCGCAGAATCACTAGCGCAAGCGCAGCGTGATTTTGTTAATTCGTCGGATCCTGTACAGTCGCTCGACCAAGCATTGGCCCGGCGTAACTTTTACGACTTGCGGCCCGTTGTGCAACACTTTTTGTTTGCTTCAATTGGCGAAATTTTTCTAGCGGCTTGGTTTAAAGCCGTGCGAGAAGTTTCTAACGTGGGTGAAGATAGTCCGGCCGCTAACGATATGGCCAGATTTGCGGCGTCTGTTAGCGAGTTCGTTCGCAAGCAGGGAGCGCCCGTGTACGCCCCCGACACGACGGCGGATTGTCTGCGGCTGCGAGTAGATGTGTTGCAAACGCGCCTAGCTACGATGTTTAAAGAAGTGCAGCGCTTGACGGAAGAACTGTCGGCCGTTAAAAATTCGCAGGCTTCGCGTTCATTTTTTTGGTCGCGTTTTTTTAGTCGTCGTAAGTCTTTGCCGCAGGACGGATAATGCCGAAATACAGGATGTACAACAACCCCGAACAGTTCGGGGCTAAGTTACAAAAACCGCCAGCCAAAACTATTCGTTATCTTGGGCTGGATTTTGGTAGCAATTGCGGCGTTGCGATATACGATCACGAAAAAGGCAGTAAACTTCTAAAAGACCGTTTACAGCTATTTCAGTGGGATTTGTCGCCGCAAGGCCTTGAGTCAAATGTCGCGCGCTATGTTCGATTGCGCGCTTTTCTCAACGTCGTAAAACCCGATGTAATCGGGTATGAAGATGTTAAGTACTCGCCGCCAAAAGAATTTTTTGCTGGGAAAAAATTTGGCATTCCCGCTGTATTGGCGCGGGTTTCAAAAGCTTCTGAAGTCCTCGGCGGAATGAAAATAACGGCAGCTGCGTGGGCAGAAGAGGCTGAACTTATTGCGCGCGGTTACGGTATTAGTACTATCAAAAAGTTTGCTACCGGCTCTGGCAAGTCAAATAAAGAAGACATGATTGCCGCGGCTAATCGCTTTTTCGGCTCTGCGTTTGATGCCGCGCGCTATAAATCAACCGGCATAGATAACGTTGTAGACGCCGCGTTTGTGCTCATCATGCTAATCAAAGAAATTCAGGCCGGCATAGATAACGCTAAACAAAAATGAGCGTAAACCCAAAATTTCAGCAGGTTGACTCGGTCACGCAAGCTGACGCCATTTCTGCGGTGTCATGCTCAGAAATTTTGCGAAATAGCTCAAAACCGCCTGCGTTATTTACGCCGGCAATATTGTTCACCCACGGCGGATTTGATCGCGAGCCGGTAATTGAGTTTAACGCCTATTTTCCGACGCCAAATTCTGATCACCGCCCTTTTTACATTGACCTGAAAAAAGACAAGGAATTCTTTTTTCGGGGACTTGGCGTAAAGCCGGCGCCAAAAACTGTAACGCCAGTAAATTGGGATAAACGGCTTTACGCTATCAGTAAAGATCGCGCAAATGAGTGTTTTGGGTTTTTGGGCGGGATTGCGTATTCAGATCCTAAAACTGGATTTTTTGCTCGCGTGTTTTCATATGACCTGACGATTCCCGACCCAACATCTCGCGTAGCAGAAACATTAACTGTAAAAGTATTTGGCGTAATTACGAACAAATTTGTCGCTTATTTAGCGCAACTACCCGCCGAGAAAAACTCAATAAAACCGCCGCAACTGACCATAACGCCGAATAACAATTTGCCGAACATTTTAAATGCGGTGGGCGGAGAATTGTGGCACCCCGGTAACACGGCAGACGATCCCATACTAGAGCGCGGCAAAAATGACTGAGCCTGAAAATAATCAAACGGATTCGGTTTTTCCGCCAGTCAAATTTTACACGGCTGTTTTAACAGCTGACGGCGAATTTTCTGTTCACGAGTTTGATACGGTTGACGACTTGCAACACAAATTAAAATCGCTGGTGGATAAAGATGCCACAGCATTTAATTTTGCCGGTATGCAATTAAAAATCTCTAAAGGCCCGTTTCGTTATTTGCTGACACCGTGGGGCAATAAACCGCTGTTCACCGAACCCGGCGACAACTTTGAAGTTGACGATACAGGTTATTTGGGCCACGACGCGATTCACTTGCAGCCGCCCGCAGAAATTGTAGTGCCGGAGAAACGCTCGGCGCCGCAGCCGCTCGAAAAAGAATTTTTCCCGGATGACGACGAAAACATAGCTGACATTTTTGACAAAATTTTGCCCGATCCTGACAGCTAAATATCTGCAAATAACGCGGCATATTTATTGCCCCGCGCGCGCAGCGCTATTGTGGGTAAGGAGCGTGCAAATGCGAGTAGTTACGTACAGAGGCGTGCCGGTAAAACGGCAGCGCAAAGTCGGCGATTATATTCTGTTGACTTTTTATGATCGACCGCGTCAAAAAGTTTCCTGCACAGAATGGGAAACTTTTGCTGAAAACAAGTTCTATGACAGTTCGGTCAGGCGCTCGGATGTCGTGCGCGGCCGAACTGCAACCTCAAACTAACGGATAATGTCATGGCCACACTAGAAGCGCGGCAGAAAAAGCTCTTGGGCGAATTCGACAGCGATGTCTGTCACGTGCTGGAAGGCGTAGTCGCGAAGATGGATGTGCCGGGTGTTGGGCACACATTTAACTACTTTCGTCGGCCGCGCGAACTTACGCGCCCGCCGGCGGTTACGTTAGAGCCGACCAGAAACGGATTGTTTCTGAGCATGACAATCAGTCGGCCTAAGGGCGGCCAATTGATTTACGGCAAGGTACTGGGGCGCTGGGATTTTACCGCGCCCTTGCGGGTAAATGGCCCGCTAGATGCTGCAAATTCCGGGCATCGTGTGGTAGCCGGTTGGGGTTGCACGATGGCGGAAGCGCTACTTACGTACGCGCGCAGCGTTAAGAGCGGAAATAACCTGGAATTGCCACCGGCGCGGTTTCCGCGGTTGCTCGTGCCGTTCGTGTCTGGGTACGAGCGCATCGATGAGGCGAAACGGGCAATCACGCCCGAAGCGATCATCGATACTGATTCGATGCCCGGCTTGACGCTTGTTGACGCGCGGATTGCTGTGTCCTCGTTTGTCGCGCGTGCGATTAACGACAACATGGCTTGGGAGGATTACAGGCCCGTGCTCGGGCAGTTTGTGCCTAATCCTTTTAACAAGCTGCGTCGGATTAGTGTCGAGGTAGAGAACCCGGCGCGACGATTGCTGGCCGAAAAGAACATCACGCAGGTCGACAAGATTCCTCAGGATGTTTTGGAGACCCTGGCCGCCGCTTTTAGGCGGGAATTGTCGGGCGGCGAGATTGCCGAAGAGCAGGTTTACGACGCGCTGCTAAATTCAACCGCAGCGGTTCAAGTCGAATTTCCTGTTTCTGTTGCCGCCGCCCGGCGCAAACGAGAGTTTATTGTGGCGGCGCGCCGACAAATCGGCGGATTAGCCGCCGCTGCGTCGGATGCGGATATCCTGTCTGCGGCTAAAAACCCGGAACAGGATATGAAAGTTTCAGGGCGGTCGATAGTGCAAGTCGTTACGGTTGAAAGTTTGCAGGATTTGCCGGAGCCCTATAGCGGTAATATTCTGCCGACTGTAAACTGGTCGACGCCCGTTCCCGCAATTGGTTAACGGCTGCGTGGATGCGTTATTTAATTAAACCGCAGGAGCCGAGTAAAACGTTGTCGTTGTTGTCGTGGCTTTTAGCCGCAGACGCAACGCCGAAAACGTTGCCGGTTTTTCCTGATAACACAGAACTCGGTTTAGTTGTTGCGCATCTTGTTGCCGGCACGGTGGTAGCCGAAGTGCTGCCGACCACGGAAAGTGTAATTGCGGCATGCGGCCCCGGTTTACCGCTGGGGCGTTTGTATTTTCAGGTTCCAAAAAATCTGTTATACAGCGCATGCCCCGAACTCGACTCGAATTCTTTTGGGGGGCCTGGCTAAGTAGCCGGCCCCCTTTTTTTAGCTATTGGAGCTGTATGAGCAATTACAAAACGCCGGGCGAAGAAAAATTAAGCAACGGGCGCACGCTGGCCGAGTTAATGCGACCTGTTCGCGGGCTTGTTGGCGTAATTGTTTCGCCGGCAACGCCCGGCGGTAAACCTGTAAATTTTAATCCGCACGAGCGCAAAAAAATTGAAATCGTTGTGGAGCCCGACGGACCAAATAAAAAATCAGTTACGCTGGATCAATTTACGTCGGTGCGTATAACCGAAGCACTGGCTCGGGCAAGTGAGCGTTATCCGGCTGGCGATATTGAATCAATTAGGGAGCGCACTGCGATGGCATTTGAAGAATTGGCGCGATTGGCCGGGACAGACGTTAAAGCGACTGCGGCGCCCAAAGTTGCTGCCGCGAACGTTACGTCGCGTATGCCTCAACCGCCGGAGAGCGACTTTGAAGAAGTAGCCGCTGACGAAAATTTTGATGAAGCTAGCGCTATCGCCAGCGTCAATGCTGGCGGACAAAAAGCCGCAAAAATTCACAACCAAGTCAGCCCGCTTTCGGTATTTGGACAGAAAAAACAAACCGTAAATAACAATTTGCCGCCGGCGGCTGTTAAGGGTCAATTAATCGGACCGCCGCAAAAACTCGTGTATTTTGAAAAAGAGGGTATCGGCACGGTTTCGGCGTTTTACCATGACGTACTTGTAGACATCGCCCCGGCGACCGACGACGAACCAGTTTCGGGCTTTATTGTACTTATTTACGATTTACGTTTTGATCAAAGCGCGGCTCGTTGGTTTCCGCTGGCAAATGATCCGTACCGCCGCCCGTGGGCCGTATTAATTAAAGGTTTTGATGTTGTGTACCTTGTCCAAACAACGGGTTTCCAGTATGTTTATGATAATCGTGAATATTGCGTATTAAGCATTGAACGCGCAGCGCCGGCGGATTGACGAGAACATTTAAATGGAAAAACGCGCTATTATCGCAGAAAATTGGACGCCAGAACTCGCCCAAAGCGATAAAACAAAAACAGCTGAATCTCAAAGCAACGCGGTAAAACCAGCTAACGCGCTCGATAAAGATTTCCGCAAAATTGCGGCAGAACTCGTTAAAGACAATATCGCACAAGGGTGATACGTGGGCGTAGGGCCAACATCCGCGATGGGCTACGGCGACACGCTCGGCCGCAGCATCATTGCCGACGAACGTTTTCCAGACCCGTTCTGCGACGTAGCCAGTTTGTCGATGCCGGAGAGCATCCAAACTGCGCTGCGATGGGTGGAATACATCATGATGGCCAACGGTGTTTACCGGCAGGCCGTTGATCGCGTTGTGTCTTACTTTATCACTGACGTCGAAATTGGCGAGACCAACGACAAAAAAGTAAGTCAAGAAGAAAAAGACAAGTATGCAAATTTCTTGGAAACAACGTTAAGCATTAAAAACGTTTTGCATACGGTTGCGTTAGATTACTTAACGTATGGTAATTCGTTTACGAGCTTGCTGCTGCCGTTCAAACGTTATTTGGCGTGCAACAACTGCCAGCTCGAAATGCCGTTAGAAAAAATTCACAATTCGACGGCGTGCGCTTTTAAGTGGACCGATTTTAAATTTCATGCCACGTGCCCGAATTGCAAAGTTTCTGGCATTTGGCGCCATATCGATCGGCGCACCGGTGGCGTCGACGGTATCGCCATAAAACGCTGGAGTCCTCACGAAATTGATATTTTGTGGGATCCGTACAGCATGGAGTGTCAGTACATCTGGAAAATTCCAGAAGACTACAGGAATCAAATTAAAGCGGGGCATTTGCATTATTTAAAAAATGCAACATGGGAAATCATTGAAGCAGTGCGCGACGGTAAAAATTTGTTGTTCGACAAGGGCGTGTTGTATCAATTAAAAGAAGACGCGCTTGCCGGCATGCGAAATCGCGGCTGGGGAATTCCTCGTATTTTGACGAATTTCCGGCAAGCCTGGTACGTGCAAATTTTAATGCGTTATAACGAAGCCATCGCGCTTGATTACGTCGTACCTTTTCGCGTAATTACACCGGCGCCACGAGGCGGCGATCCGGCGTCAGGCGATCCGGTGCACTCTATCAATCTTTCAAGTTTTTCATCCCGCGTGCAGCAAATGTTGCGAGCCCGCCGCACTGATCCGGCCCGGTGGAACGTGTTACCGTTCCCGGTCAATTATCAGGCGCTTGGCGGAGATGCCAGTCAATTGGCTCCGCGGGATCTTCTTGATCAGGGGCAGGATACATTATTGAAATGTATCGGCATGCCCGTGGAGTTGTTTAACGGCACGCTTACGCTACAAGCTGCGCCATCTGCTTTGCGGCTGTTTGAAGCGCACTGGTCGCATTTGCCGCATAACCTCAATAGGTTTTTGGGGCAAGTAATAGAAAACGTCGCGCGGGCGATGTCGTGGACTCCGGTCACCGCTAAATTAATGCGCGTCACGCACGCCGACGACCTCAATCGGCAAATGGCAAAACTGCAGCTCATGCAGGGCCAGCAAATTTCCAAATCTACTGGGCTCAAATCTATTGGTTTGGATTATCTGGAAGAGACCAAGAGGATGCTCGAAGAAGAGCGGCTGTACGCTGAAGAGCAGCAACGCATTCAAAGCGAAATGCAGCAAGAGCAGCAAATGCAAGCTATGAGCCAGCCCCCGAACATGATGGCGGGCGTTGGCAATACCGGCGCGAGCGCGACAGGGATGCCGCAAGATCCAAACGCAGCAGCCGGCGGCGGGCCGCCGCAGCAACAACCGCAGCAAGCGGCGCCGCCAAATCAATTGCCGGGACAGGCGCCAAGCGCAGTCGATCAATTCATTATGCAGCGGCAAAATTCGCCAAACATTCCGCGCACGCCTACGGACATGCAAACGCAGGCGCAGCTAATTGCAAACGACTTGTTGTCTAAGCCAGAGTCGATCAAAGACTCCGAGCTCATTAAACTCAAACGCGCCGATTCGCTTATGCACGCACTTGTGTCGAGCGTAATTGACGACATTCGCCGACAGGCAAAAAATCAAGGCGGGGCCATGCTGTTGGCGCAACAATACGGCAACGGACAGCAAGGCTAAATAATGCGGGTTGGTTTTTATACAAAGTACACGCATTGCGACCAAGCGTATCTTTGTCAGCGTTTAGTAAATTTGTTGCGGCAGCTCGGATTAGAATTTGATATTTACTCGGACGCAACGGCGGGTAAATTTGGTCCGCCATACGATTGCGCTGTCGTAACTAAGTCAATAATTAAATTTACGCAATGGGTTAAAAAACAAGACGCCGTAATCTGGACGCACGTACCAAAAGTCGAGCAATTAAGTTTTGCCGCACGCGCCAACAAACTGACCGTCGTGGCGCCTATGTGGCAAGAACTGCAGCCACCGTTTAAAAAAGCTCTTCGGCGCGCTGACGTGGTTGTAGCGTTTTCAGCCGAATGCGCCGAGCTGTACCGCGACGAATATCGGTTACGCAACGTTGTACATTTGCCGTACGACACTGGACTTCCAATAACTAAAAAATTAAGCAAGGTAAATAGTCGTTGCGTCAAAATATTCTTGCCCTGGTTTGATCGTTACGCTAAATGCGCTAGCAGCTCTTTTTTGACATTTGTAAACCACATGTTTATTAACATGCCGGACGCGCAATTAACGGCCGGTGTTACGTCGAGTCGGTTTTCGCCCGCAATCGCCAAGTTTTTCAACAACTTATCGCACAAAACAAACGGGCGTGTTCAACTTGTTCGTAATGTTTCTATGGCGCAACGCACATTACTTTTTTCAGAGCACGATTTAACGTTGAATCCGGCCGAATGCGACAACTACGGATTTTGCGGATTAACCTCGATTAATTGCGGCACACCTGTGTTATCTTTTGCGCTGTCGCCGCAAATTGATTTCATTCGGCCTGATGTAAATGGCGTGCTCGTCAAAACAAAAACGAACTACGATTTAAATGGTGTACCGTTTGCCGACCCAGACTACGCACGGTTATTTGCTGTGCTTCAAGTATTAATTGCCGAACCAGAGCATATTGACGCGTTAAACAAAAGCGTAACGCACAACCTATCTGCCCGGCGCAAAGCATTCGAAGAAGGCTGGCAGGGCATTTTACAGCTAAATTAAGAGGTTAATATGGCTAAATTAGATGCGCTTACGCCCGCAGAAAAATTGGAAAAAACAATAGTATTTGCGCGGCAGCATTACGATAACAAGAAAACAGTTACAGGCCGCAACCTGTTAGAGCATTGCGTAAATGTGGCGCGGCAGGCAGAAGTAATTGCGGCAAAGCTGTATCAAAACGTGCGGGCGGATTTCCTGCCCGATAACGCAAAAGAAAGTATTTCAAACATCATGCAGGCGGCCATTCTGCAGGATGTACTTAACGTTAGTGACTGCGCGTTCGAGCACATCGCAGAAACAGCCACGGTGCAAATTGCCGCCATGGTCGCCGATATTAGCCGCGATTTTAGACTGGTTGAAACGAAGCGCGATATGGAGTTTCGCGGGCGTTTAAGCCAAAGTCCGGTCGGTTCGCAAATTGTTGTCGCGGCGGATGCGCTGTGTACGTGCAAAGATCTTGACCATTTTCTAGATGCGAAGGGGTTGGCAGTTTCTGGCAAAATCAAAAAAATTCTGGCGCAATTAGACGGCGACCTACTTGCAATTCACGCCGCTAACCGTTATTACGTCTTGCGCATGTATGTGCACGCGGCGAGAAATTTGTTGCTAGACACCGGACAAAAAATTAAAAAACAGAAACACCAAGCAAAAATCGACAAGATCGTTGAGAAAAATACGCGACAGTTGCGCGAAAAAGTTAATGCCGCGGTAGAAATCAATAGTGATGTTGAAACTGATTCGGTAATTGATTCCCCTAACACATCAAAAAAGCGAGGTCGTCGTGGCAAAAAACGCGTTGTTTGAAGAAATTCTGCAAGATTACACTGCTAAAAATCCTGACGTAGATAACGCTTTAACGCGCAACTTTTGCGTGTTTGTAACCGGCTGGTTGGCAGATCACAAGCCAATTGGCGTGGGTATGACATCCTCTGGGTTGGCTATCAGGTTTGCAGACGGCCGGGAGTTTTCCTTTTTCGCCGGAGTAGATGCCTCAAACCCCGACACCGTTACACCGTCTGTCAGCGTAACTGGAAACAACGCTGGAGTTCGCGCTGACGAGCTTCCCGCCGGTTTACCCAGCGTTAGCATTACCGGCAGCAATTGAATTCAGCTGCGCACATTATGTTCATATGTTTTGAAGGTATTGACGGGTCCGGAAAAACAACGCAAGCTCGCATGCTTTGTGCCCGGCTACAAAAGCTCGGACGCGAAGCCGAGTGTGTTGCAGATCCTGGCACGACAGCTCTGGGCGTTGTATTGCGCGGTTTAATTCTAGACAACGACGACCCAATTTCTCCGTCTGCGCAGATGTTGTTGTTTTCGGCGGCGCGCGCAGAATTAGCCGATTACATACGCAGCCGCCTCGCGCAGAAAATCATCGTGATTTGCGACCGGTGGCTGTTGTCTACGCTGGTTTATCAAAATCAAAGCCCGGCGGATCTGATTTTGAGTATTTTTAACAACTGCGTAAACCTGCCGGCCGACGAATGCTTCCTACTCGACGTTGATCATGATGTTGCGGCCTTGCGGCGCGGCGAACCGACAGACCGGTATGAGCGTTTAAATGACGAAGACCGCAGTAAAATGCGCCAAAATTATTTGCATTGGGCGTATAACCAGCTCAATGCAAAAACTACGCACATCATTTCAGCTGATACTTCGCCGGACATAGTTCATGAGCGTATTTTTAACACGGTTGTCGAGTCGTTGGGGATTCGCGCATAATAAGGATTAATCATGACAACTATCGATACGTCTAAAAATGTGTTAGCGCAATTGCTGGATTTAAATCCTGACGCCGTACTGTTTGAAAACTTGGATTCGGCGCTTATTGCTCCCGGATTGTCTGCGGTGAATGAAGCTGTAGCCGTGTACAGCCGCGCAAAAATTTACAGCAAATTAATGCGGGATGGTATGTCTTTGGACGACGCTAACGAATATTTCATTAGTTATTGCTTGAGTCATAATTACGGCAAAAATACGCCAATCATTATTGATGATTTGCAGGAGGGTTAAAGTTCGTGGCAACTGTTGTTATTAATCAGCCGGATCGTATTGAATTCAAAAATCTAACGCCGGCTGGTTCCGCGGTTAATGCGCCGACCGCCACATTTCAATCTGGCGAGTGGACTATTAGCGATAACCGGGATGAAACCGGAATTATTGTTGATGTCAGCGGGCCAGAAACACCAATTTTAACGCCGGCTGACGCCCGCAAATTGGCGAAATGGCTTATAAAAGCTGCTGATGAGCTAGACGGTTCAAGTAAAAAAAACAACAAACACCGGCGCACGAGTTATTACGAACAAGACGAACAAGATGACTACCGTTTGTGAAACTGTTAAAATCAGTGCGCCGTTTAAATATTTGTTAATTATGCCGCGTAGCGTAAGTCATCGAATATGGCACAAAAACGCATATCTGATTTGGCCGCAAAGCCGGTTCCAAATCGCGACGATCTAGTTGCTATTGTTGATCAGCAGGCAACGCCGCCTGAAACGAAAAAAACAACACTAGGCTCGATACTCAATTTATTAAACGCAATTTCGCGTTCTTTGCTCGGCGCGCCTAATGGCGTAGCCACGCTCGATAACGATGGAAAAATTCCGTTATCGCAAATGCCGCCGACTTTGGTTGGCGCCACTGGGCCGCAAGGCGCCACAGGCCCAACCGGGTTAATTGGCCGCACCGGAGCCTCGGGGCCTGTTGGCGCGTCTGGTTTTCGTGGCGCAACAGGCGCTAGCGGCGCAACAGGCGCATCGGGGTTAGCGGGCAGTCCCGGGGCGATTGGCGCTACTGGTTTGACCGGTGCTGCCGGCGCACCCGGTGTTAGAGGCGCGACAGGCGCGACCGGGCTTAGCGGCGCTACAGGTTTAAGCGGGCTTGCCGGCGCAACGGGCGCAACAGGCGTAGGCGTAGCCGGCGCGACTGGCGTGACTGGTCCTGTAGGGCCGAGCGGTCCGCAAGGCATGACTGGTTTGCGCGGGGTTGCTGGATTATCTGGCACAGCCGGCGCAACGGGCGCGACAGGTGTAAGCGGAGTTGCCGGCGCGACTGGTGCGACCGGAGCCGGCATTCAATTAAAGGGCGTGGCTACGACATGGCCGCCAAGTTTAAATGCCGCAGCCGGCGACACGTGGCTAGTCGGCGCCGCGGCATTTGTTTATGCCCCCGCCGGAACTGCCGAAAATGACGGCGTTACGTGGTCCGGCAGTAGTTGGGTAAATATTGGACAATTGCGTGGGCCGGTTGGCCCGTCTGGTTTAGCCGGCCCGCAGGGCGTAACTGGACCAAGCGGGCCGTTAGGTCCTTCCGGTTTAGTTGGATCAACTGGGCCGACAGGTCCGGCTGGCAACAACATTATTGAATATCCAAGTACTGCCGACTTTCCGTCAACTGGTTTATCTGGAACTATTTACATCTCAACTGACGATAATCGAATTTTCCGGTGGGATTCGGCGGGCATTTATTTAGAGTTAGGCACAATCGGAGCCGGGGCTTACGGCGGCGGCGGTACCGGCGGATCAGGCACGCCGGGCGCAACAGGCGCCACAGGCGTTACAGGCCCTCAAGGTGATCCGGGACCCCAAGGCGATCCGGGGCCCGCCGGCGTTACCGGGCCTCAAGGTCCGCAAGGTCCGCCCGGACCTGCCGGCGGCGGCAGCGGCGGAAATAGCATCTGGCAATATCTGTAATCATGCCTTTCTTTTTTCCGGCAAATCCGTCAGTCGGCCAAACAGTTACTCAAAACGGCCGGGCGTACATTTGGGACGGATATACTTGGCGGCTAGACCCCAATTCAAATTTGCCGGTTGCCAGCAAAACATCTTCGGGTGTTGTGCAAATTGGCGACAACATATTTGTCGACAATAGCGGCATAATTAGTGTTTTGCCGGCGCTTGTTAGTGTTTCGTGGGCGTCAATTGACGGCGCTCCGGCAACATTTACGCCAGCGCCGCACGCCAATACGCACAATCCTGCGGGGTCTGACCCGCTGCATATTTACGGCGCTCAAATCATCGACGTCGTGCCGCCTAGCAAACTCGGTTCTGGTTCCGCGACAGCGAATAATGTGTTACACGGTGACGGTACGTGGCGGCCGGCAACGTCTCTTGTTGTGTATCAAAGTCAAACGTCTTTTCCACTTGTCGGTTTGACGGGTTTAATCTATTTAGCCGCCGACAAAAATAAAGTGTACTACTGGAACGATAGTGCCAGTGTTTATCAAGAAATCGGGTTGGGCGCATCGTTGGCTACACCGTCTGCGCCAACCGGGCTCACCGCAATTCCGGACAATGCGCAAGTTACGTTATCGTGGGTCGCTCCGGCAAATAGCGGCAACTCTGTAATCCGCGATTACTCGATTCAATATAGCGTGAATGCGGGCTTTACGTGGGCAACCTGGACACACGCGGCGAATACAAACCTTACGCAAACGTTGACAAATTTAACAAACGGACAAGATTATTTGTTTCGTGTGGCCGCTGTTAATAGCGCGGGAGTTGGAGCTTTCACAAGCACAACTATTGCGGTGACGCCGTCCGGATTACCGAGCGCCCCCGCCGGTTTAACTGCGACTGCCGGCAATGGCCAAGTCACTTTAACGTGGCTCGCCCCGGCTTCAAACGGCGCGCCGATCACAGATTATCGTGTGCAGTATGCCAACACTGTGAATGACGTTTGGTTAATTTGGCAGCAGGTTGCATCAACGAGTACGTCGCGAACGATTACCGGATTAACAAATGGTGCAACATATGCGTTCACCGTTGCGGCTATAAACGTTCTTGGCATTGGTGCGAACGCCGTGCCAGCTATTTCGACGCCCGCAGGTGCTCCCGCCACGCCGACAAATTTAAGCGTGGCCGCGGGTAATGGCAACGTCACATTAAGTTGGACGGCGCCAGCAAATAACGGCTCAGCAATTACAGACTATTCAATTCAATACAGCAGTAATAGTGGCGCCACATGGACTAACTGGGCGCACACCGCGAGTAATGCGACGTATCAAATAGTTAATGGCCTATCAAACGGTACGCCATATTTGCTGCGCGTAGCGGCCGTAAATGGTGTAACCACTGGCGCCTATGTAACGTCTAGCGTTGTAACTCCGTTGGCGGCCGTCCCGAGCCAGCCGACTAATCTCGTTGCAACGCCAGCAAACAATCAAGTCGCTCTAAATTGGACAACGCCGGCGAATAATGGCGCAACTATCACTGATTATTCTATTCAGTACAGCAATAATGGCGGCGCAACTTGGCTGGAATGGGCGCATACCGCCAGCGGGTTGAATGCTCAAACCGTAACAGGTTTAACAAACGGCACTGCGTACGTATTTAAAGTTGCCGCCATTAACAGCGCCGGAAAAGGTGTTTATTCCACGACAGCTTCGGCTACTCCCGCGAGCCTTCCGGCAGCAATTGCTAGTGTAACCGCAACAAACAGCGGGAATAATTTTGTTCTAAGCTGGGCGGCGCCGGTAAATAACGGCGCAGTAATTACAGACTATTCAATTCAATACAGCAG
>RGUK01000170.1 GCA_010027825.1 bacterium | reverse complement strand
CGTGCTACTTGCGTGTTAAGACGCTGTGTGATTTGCAAATTGCTTGTAGTGGTGTTCACCAAGTTTCCATAACTACTTAAATTCAGTGTTTGCGAAAGTGCCGGCCCCACAACAGTTAAGCTTGATGCCGGCAAATTGGCTGGCGTAAACGATGTTAGCGCCACATTCGCAATGGTTGCAAAATCTGCCTGCGCGTTTGCCGTTGTAACGGTTGTAGTAGTAAACGTGTCTGTCGTAAATGTGTCTGTAAACACCGATCCCGCTGTCACCTGCCCCGTAACATTTACGGTGCCCGTTAAGAGCATGTCTCCTTCAGTCGCCGTAAGGTACGCTGGGGACACCAAAGGCACGGATCTTGCCGCCGGCAAAGCGATGGGGGATGTCATCACATTTATTCCCACAGCACCTGATCCCACTACCACAAATCGCGACAACTCCGGACTCCATGCCACAGATCTCCAACTGCTCGTCACATTGCTTGTACGCGTGGTCCAACGTATACCATCGTGTGATGTCATCAACCGCGAACCTGCGCCATCTGCTGATACCGCAACAAAAACGGACAACTCAGGACTCCATGTGAGACCCCGCCACTGATTGGCTGCAGCTGCCGTACGTGTCGTCCACGTAAATCCGTCTGGCGACGTCATTACACGGTTTGTACCATCAAAAGATACTGCCGCAAACAATGACAACTCAGGACTCCATACTACATCGTACCAAGTGTTGTCGGCAGCTGAGCTTCGCGTCGTCCAAACGAGTCCATTCGGACTCGTCATTACACGATTTCCTGTACCAGTAGCTGCAACAGCTACGAAAAGGGATAATTCAGGACTCCATGCTACATCGTACCAATCATTGTCTGCTGCGCTCGCACGTGTCGTCCATGTGATTCCGTCTGGCGACGTCATCACCCTGTTTCCAGTTCCCGTGTACCCCACCGCTACAAATAACCGCAGTTCAGGACTCCACACTATCGCGTTCCAACTGTTGTCCGCCGCTGAGCTTCGCGTGGTCCACGTGATTCCATCCGGAGACGTCATTACACGATTGCCAGTACCTGCCGCTGCAACTACCACAAAAAGTGACAATTCAGGACTCCATGTTATCGCTGTAAAGGTGTTACTTGGCGTTGTACGTGATGTCCAATTTATTCCGTCTGGCGAAGTCATTATACGGTTTGTACTTCCCGTACTTGACACTGCAGCAAAGATCGATAGCTCCGGAGCCCATACCACCGACACCCACTGGTTGTCCACTGCGCTGACACGTGTCGTCCATGTGGCTACCGCGTTGTTTGCATTTGCCCTGCTTGTTCTGGACCTGTATGAGAGCGTCTTGATGTTACTTGCAAATGCCGTGGTACCTGAGGTCGTAAAGACCGCGTTGCCGTACGTGTTCATATACCCTGTAAGCAACAATTTGCCCGCTGTAAGTGATCCCGTCACACGCGCACCACCTGATACATCTAATTGCACCGTTGGAGTACTCGTCCCTATTGCCAAATTGCCGCCTGTCACTATTCTGTCTACGTACTTTGCTATGAACCCTGCATAAGTGGTACCAGCGGTACTTAGGTTTCCAAGTGTCTGCACTATCGTGGTCCCGTCCGTCGCATAGAAATTAGCTTGTGTCGAATAGTAGTACCCCGACACGTACACGCTGCCCTCGGCAGCGGTGGCTATTGACACTGGGTAGTCTTGACCCGTGCCATCGATCCGGAGTGTGTACCCTAATACACCACTAGAGTTGTATTTTGCTATGAACCCTGCATACACGGTATTAAAATTTCCAAGTGACCCGACGATAGTGGTCCCGTCCGTCGCATAGAAATTAGCTTGCGTTGATTTGTAGTACCCCGTCACGTACACTGAACCATCCGAAGCGGTGGTTATTGACTGTGGGTAGTCTTGATCCGTGCCATCGATCTTAAGTGTGTACCCTAACGCCCCTGAAGATGAGTATTTAGCAATAAATCCTGCATTTAAAGATACTTGTGACCCAAGTGTCTGCACTATCGTGGTCCCGTCTGTCGCATAGAAATTGGCTTGCGTCGAACTGTAGTACCCCGTCACGTATACTGAACCATCCCCTGCCGTTGCTATTGACATTGGGTAGTCATCTCTTGAGCCTGAGGAGTCGATCCGGAGTGTGTACCCAAGCGCTCCAGATGAGTTGTATTTCGCTATGAACCCTGCACGAGTAGTACCAGCGGTATCCAGATTTCCAAGTGTCTGCACTATCGTGGTCCCGTCCGTCGCATATAAATTGGCTTGCGTCGAAAGGTAGTACCCCGTCACGTACACTGAACCGTCCGCGGCCGTTGCTATTGACGGTGAGAAGTCATCACCTGTGCCATCTATCAGGAGTGTGTATTGAAGCGCTCCAGAGGAGCTGTATTTCGCTATGAACCCTGCACGATTGGTACTTAGGTTTCCAAGTGTCTGTACTATCGTGGTCCCGTCCGTCGCATACAAATTAGCTCTTGTCGATTGGTAGTTCCCCGTCACGTACACTGAACCGTCCGAAGCGGTGGTTACTGACTGTGGTTGGTCACTACGCGTGCCATCGATCAAGACTGTGTACTGAAGCGCTCCAGATGAGTTGTACTTTGCTATGAACCCTGCATTCAAACCCAGATTTCCAAGTGTCTGCACTATCGTGGTCCCGTTCGTCGCATATAAATTTGCTTGCGTCGAAGTGTAGTACCCCGTCACATACACTGAACCATCTCCTGCCGTTGCTATTGACACTGGTTGGTCATTACCTGTACCATCGATCCGGAGTGTGTACTGAAGCGCTCCAGATGAGTTGTACTTTGCTATGAACCCTGCACTTGTACCAGCGGTACTTAGGTTTCCAAGTGTCTGCACTATCGTGGTCCCGTCCGTCGCATACAAATTGGCTTGCGTCGAACTGTAGTACCCCGTCACGTACACTGAACCATCCCCTGCCGTTGCTATTGACAATGGTTGGTCATAACTCGCGCCATCGATCCAAAGCGTGTAAGCCAAACTTCCTGGAAGCATGTTTCCTACTGTGTTTGAATTTCCAGCCACAGAAAGTCCCCCCGATGTGACCCTTAAAGAGCTCGCGGTAACCGCCGCTGAGACATTGACATTGCCTTCCGTGACCTGGATATATGCTGAGGACACAATCGGCGACGTTGCGCAACCACCCGATGTTGCACTCTGGTACCCAAGCACCACAAACCGCGACAACTCTGGCGACCAACATGGCGACTGGAAACTGTAGGTCGTGCCCAAATTATATGTCGTCCAACGGATACCGTCGCGTGAGTAAGCTCCTAGACTCGTTTGGTGACCAGCCGCCACAAATACTGACAACTCCGGACTCCATGTCACAATACCGTTGGAAATACTTGCAGTAGCATGCGTCGTCCAATTGGTCGCGTCCCTGCTACGCATCACGTACCCATTAGAAAGTGCATACACAACAAACACCGATAGCTCCGGACTCCACGCAATGCTGTTCCAAAGGTCACTTGGCGCCGAACGTGTCGACCAACTCGCTCCATCCGAGCTCACCGCTACGTACCCTGCACTCTGAGCAACCGCAACCAGCAAGCTCAGCTCAGGACTCCACGCAACACTCATCCAATTGGCTGTCGCTAGTGACCTTGCCGTCCATGTAATGGCGTCCGTTGATGTTCTGGCTACATTTGATCCGCTTGTCACAAAAATGGATAATTCCGGAACCCATATAACGTTGTAGGCTGGAGCGGATGAACGCGTCGTCCATGTCACGCCATCTGGGGATGTCGCTACCACACTTGCACCTCGAGTCGTTGCAACAAACCGGGATAACTCTGGACTCCATGCCATACTTGACCACCCTTGCGTGACATTTGGAGCTGAGCTTCGCGTTGTCCAATTCACACCATCAGGTGACGTCATTGACAAGGACCCCGTACTACTGTCCGGAAGCGCGGCAAAAATACCAAGGTCCGCACTCCATGTAAATGCTCTCCACTGAACCAGTCCCGGCACCGTGCGTGTCGTCCACGCTGTGTTACCGAGAACTCTCCTTACGTCCGCTACCGATGCCCGTGTCCGTGCTACTTGCGTGTTAAGACGCTGTGTGATTTGCAAATTGCTTGTAGTGGTGTTCACCAAGTTTCCATAACTACTTAAATTCAGTGTTTGCGAAAGT
>RGUK01000169.1 GCA_010027825.1 bacterium | reverse complement strand
GCGCGGCGCATACGGCTGGAGCAACCAAGCTTCCTCGGCAACGTATGCAACGGTCACAGGGACGGCATATCCCTCAGTAACCTCTTGAACTTCTCCTATGCCGCCGACCTCGGCGACGTAAAAACGAAACAAATCCATTTGATCTCGGATCAGCGGCGAGAAGTTAATTAAAAACTTCAACACCTCCGTCGCGAGAAATTCGGTTTCTGCGCCAGCAGAACTAAGGCAGTATATCGTGTGGCTGCCTTCCCACAATCCGGCGTAACTTACTTCTCCAGTATAGTCACTGGAGCTTGCAATGTCACCAATAGTTTGTTTTTGCCAACGCCAACCATTCCGTTTAATAAGTATGGCTGGTCGCTTGTCTGCGGTATTGGGCGACCACCGGGTAATACTTTCTATCAAAATACCGCCTTTGTTGTCACCGGCGTCGGCTGGGCGCCACGCGCCGAGCGTTTCTATATGCCGGCGAATACGCGGTTCCTCTATGTTTTCAGGGTCGGCGAAGTGCCCCATTAACAACTGCCGTAAAAAACCGGTCATGACGTGCGGACGCATTCCGTACGAACAAAGTGCGCTAACTTTGTCGACGCGGTTTTCTGGTTTACTGCCGGCAGGAAATTGCGCTTCAATTTCCGGCGGATTCGGATCGTCGCAAATACTCACTGAACTGTTCCTTTAATTTTTGGTCGTAAACCTTGGCGGGAGCTGACAAACTTATTTTCGGAGGCAGTAACCGAATTTTGTCGAGTTTCGGTTCGGCTGGATTTTTACGCGCCATTAGATGTCCCAAAAATTATCGGGAGCGCGTTGTTGCGCTGCCGGAGGATTGTTGTCGCATATCTTAAATTCGTCCGCGGTCGTCAGTGTTTTGCCGTCTTCGGTCGCAAGCTGAAAACCGTCGCCGTCGGCTTCCGGCGCCACGATCGGCAATGTTGGGGCCCACGTGCACAGTTGCGGTTCGCCGACGCTGACCACATTAACAAAATCGACGTCTGGGCCGTACTCACCTAACTTCTCGTATACGATAGCATAATCACCGGGGTCGAGCGCGATTGATTGCACCCACCGCCCGTTAGCAGTTGTGGATGTAACACCCAGCGCAAGGTTTTTTGGCGTATCAAACCCACTGACGTCAAACACGTCTTTTGCATAAATATGAATAGTCGCGCCTTGAATCGGGCAGCCGTCTTCGGTTTTGTAAACAAACCTATCGTTACCGCCATAGTTTTGATCTACCGGTACGGCGCCGCAGCCCTCAATCGGCAAAGTTGGTCCGACGCGCTCCGCAGGTTCTCCCCCGACCTCAATCGCATACGCCGTATTGCTGAACGGCAACAGGCCCATTTTAATCTGATAGACAAGCGGCACGTTACGAATAGCGGCGGCAATCTGAATTGTTTCTACCAGCCAGCGTTCGTCGCTAGAACCGTTGACCCAGATGTCGTTTTTATTAATAGCCGGAAAACCTATAACACGCGCCGTGATATACGGGTTTTCTCGCGTTATGCCTTTTAATTGCGCGTCGACGCCTTCCTGAATCGTTTGCGTCGATAAGTCCCAACACTGCAGCGATAGCGGCGGGTGATAACCTACCTCAAAACCCGTGCCATTACAGACAGGACAATCAGAATCAAGAACTTCTTGTGTTAATTGATCGCGGCAACGTGTGCACGGTTTTCCGAAACGAAACGGTTTTACTAGATAACCCGGCACAGCAACGTACTTAAACCGCAGCTGCTCTTTGCGGATAATCTCGCGAGCGATAACCCAGTCTTTTTCTGGAAGATCGCCGTAGCAGTTGGCGGCCTGTGAAACGTAAACACTAGTCGGCGTCGTTAAAACAACGCGATAATGATCAAGCAGGTCGTAGCCGGTTTCGCGCCATTCGGGGTCGTAGGCGTTGTAGCCGTTTAATACGGGCGGGCCAATGTTAACCCAGTCGACCGCGTCTCGAAGCCCGGTTTTGCCAAGCTGAAGTTGAAAAACATACGGCCCCGGATCGTTAAACGTGCGTTCAAGCTGCCACCAAACACGCGTGGTGCCGCGAACCATATGATCCACGGACACGCGGCGAAATGGAAAAATGCGAGACTGTGGCATTGATGTTTTGAGCGGTTTGACCTAAAAAACTTGTGTAAATGCCAACATTTTATCAATAGCGAATTCGCAGGGCGTCGGTGTAGGCCGAATACTTGTAAGTAGACGAAACCTCGCCATAACCGCCTTCGAGATTAATGCTCGCTTTCGTGGCGCGTACCCATTCGCGATATGCCTGCCAGCGCATCTGTCCGGCGCGCTCGTAGCTAGATTCTTTGTTCTGGTCGTTTACGGTTAAGCCAGCCGCCGAATAGTCGAACTGGTTACGGCGGAATTGTTCGGCCACCATCATGAACAGGTTGGCGCAAATGCCTTCTAGCCAGTGATATCTAAACGGAAAAGACTGCGTGTTGTATACAGCGTCAATCGGCGGCGGTACTTCGTTCCAGTACATCACGGGGCGCGCAATCGCCAGCGCAATCTCAGCGTCGTCAAACATTAAGTTATCAAGTAAGAAGCTCTCGCCCGGCGCTGAGTCGCGAAGATGCAGCCGGATCTCTGCGATGCTTGGCGGCCCTCCGGGCTGATTAACGCTAGAAAACGTACTACGCGCAATCACGACCGAAAACGTATTTGAAAAAACCACGCACGGCTGATTGCTGCTTTGCGCTGGAATACTTACAAGCGCCACTTCGCCGTAATAGACTCCCGGTACGCTTGTGGCGTTACTGGATAACGCAGCAGCTACTTTACCGGTTTCTGGTTCTACGATCGCGGCCGGCACCTCCACTGGCGGGTTTTGGTTGCCGAGAGAAAGCTGCTCTTTCAGGCGCAACACTACTTTAAAGTCTTGCGCGTTCGTGCACGCTGTAAGGCTAACAGGGCGACCTTCGCGATCGTGCATCGTCCATTCGATCGTGGCGCACTGACCCTGCGTCAGAGTAATAGCGCGCATTCTCGTTAGGATCGGCTGGCCGTTGACGCCAGAAATCGGGGCACTAACGACGTTCTGCCCTACGCACGAAACCGGCGTAATAGCTTGGCCGTTCGTATTACCGTTGCAACACGGCACAATGGGGTGTTCGGCGGGTGTAGCGATGACGACCATGTGAGCCTCCGTGTTACACCGTCATTATAAAGAAAAACGGCTGGCCGCTTACGCAGCCAGCCGTTTAGAGAGAAGTCCGACTGGGTTAAAACTCAGTCCCAACCTTCCGGGGTCTTAGTGCCCAGAGTGTCTTCGCTAAGCTTCACCTGATCGATGCTACCATCGTCTTCGTCGGTGAGGTAAACGGCCGGCGACTTAGTGATAACCAGCGTGCCTTGCTCAAGTGCTTTTTCAAGCGCTTTGAAAGGACGCTGACTGCCGCGACCACCCTTGTAAGACGCATTAGCGCCAAGGGCCGCAACGAGGTCGCCGGGGACGGTGTACGTCTCGTTGTTTTCGAGACGCTTGCCGTGCGCACCGAGGAAGCCGAACACTCGGGCGGCGCCCGAAGTGTTCTTAACTGTCGTGTATAAACCGGGTACTGCCATTGTTAGTTACTCCTAACTGTCGTGTATAAACCGGGTACTGCCATTGTTAGTTACTCCATTTCTTCAGGATGCGCTTTGCAGAGCCGCGGCAGCAGCAGCTTGCAGCGTCAGAACAGCCTGCGCAATCGCAGGTTGATCCGCCGCTACGCTCGCTACGTCGCCGTAAGCAGCCGCCTTTTCACCAGTGCCGCCAAAGCCCGCGGCGGCAAGCATCTCGTCCAGCTGCTGGTTGGCAGCCGAGAGCGAGGAAGCTTGCGCAGCCGCGACCTTTTCTTGCTCCGCCGTGTAGAGCACATGAAGCTTGGAAGCAGCAGACCACATTTCAGCGGCCTCGCTCTCCGAACGCGGCTGGATGCCGTGCGCGGCAAGCTTCTCGAAGAAATACGGCGCGGCAAGTTCCGACACAATTGTGGCGTATGCTTGCTCAGCCGCTTCTTTAACAGTATCAGACATAACGTGCTCCTTTGGGTTTAATTCCTACACGGCATCACTTGAAGTTAACGCGAGCCAGACCGTTGGTATGGCCGAACGAGCCACCCGAAGTCTGATAGGCGAAGTACTCAAGCATGTAAGCTTCACGACGGATGTACATCGTGGTGGGCTC